>RFKD01000019.1 GCA_003694545.1 Candidatus Parcubacteria bacterium
AGCGTGCAGGAGGGTTGCTTGGGTTCGGGGAGCTTCTTGAAGGCGGCGCAAATGGGAACAACGCTGTTGGGTGAGGTGGTGTCGGGGTATGCGGCGTGCTGAGCCCACACCTCGTTTGTGTTGTTGGGAATCGTTATTGTCCACGAACCGGAAGCAATGTTTCCATCGTCAGGGATATCTGGAGTTGCGGGAGTTCTAGCGACTTCTTTGCCGTTGACCGCCACAATCGCGGCAATCTGTTCGCGGGGCTGAACTTGATTGGGTTTATCTGAATGGTTGTCAAACGCAACAACGCGCACTTCATACTTTCCGGCTTCCAAATCGGCTTTTACCGATGCCGTGCGCGCTTTGTCGGCCCCAAGGTCTGAGCGAAGCCATACGGAAGGGAACTTGACCACCACACCTTCGGTGAGCGGACACCGCGGAAGATCTGTAGACACTCGATCAAACACCACACAGCCAACACTCACAGAGTTTGGGTTCTTTTGCGGATCAGCAGGATGAAGGACATGCTGCACCATCACCTTGGCAATATCCTGATTGACCAATACATCGTTCACAAACACGCCCTTCTGCTCAGCAAACGGAACGCCATCTTTCAAATCCGGCGTGGGGCCGAAAGTTGTGATTGTCTTTCCCGAGGAATCAATCAAAAGCATGTTCCATTGCTCTTTGTTCTGTGTGTTGGGATCAGTCTTTTCCCTACCCTCATAGCCGTCGTAGCTATAGTAAGAAATAGTGTATCGCCCCGCGGGGAGCGTGACGGGCTGCGTTTCCTGCGTGGGACCACGCGATGCCACCAGGGTGTAGTTTTGAAATGTGACGATGGTGCGGCTGGGAGCCGGTTCAAAAGGACACGACGGCTTTTCCGCACCCAGCGCGGTGCTTGGCGCGAAAACGCTCACTCCTATCACGACAGCCAGCAGGACGGGCGCTTTGGAAAGCGCGCCAGTCGATGAGGCCCAAGCGTCCCAAAAGAACGACTGAGACGCATTGCTTGCGCGCACCGTCTTATGCCGCCGTTGTTGAGAAATAAAAGAAAGGAAAGCCATACACGCTGCATTAATGAATAATTAATTGCCGCTCATAACAACACCCCCCGGCAAATTTGCTCGGGAAAATCGCCCAACAAACGACGCCTCCACCACATAGCGCTCTTCCTTCGCGCCAAGAGAGTTGCACGTTACTAAGACAAGGCGCTTCCCGGGAGCGTTGATAGCAATACGGGTTCCATCGACTTCAACAAGCTTTACCCGCACCACCCGATACACCTCTTCCCAACCGCCACCGCGCACGCGCACTTCATCGCCTGGTTCCAACTCCGACACACGGTTGAAAAGTTTAAAGTTGGGATTCAACACAACAGGGCGTCCGCTCGAGTGACCAAAAATGATCATTGTCCCATTTTCGCCAATGCGAGCAGATGTGGGATAACGAGCCGCCCCCTTAAGAAGCGCGTTGTCCAAAGTTGTGGCATCCGTGGAATTTGGATTCAAGACTGGTGCCGATACGCTTATTTTAGGGATCATGATTTCCGAAGGCAGGGCGTATTGGCTCAGCCCGTCAAACCCTGAGGGGTCATTGGAACGATCCGCACGCTGTTGAGAGGCGCTATCCTGCGGAGCCCCGCCCAGTGTGTTGAGGTCTTGCGTTCCTGCTTGCGCTTGAGGACTGAGCGTGCTACTCGTGAAAGTCCGTGACGCTAAGGAGTCTGATTGGTGAGCGGTCATTGAGACCGCCGGGGCAGTGGAACGAGACATATCGGACGAGTCCGCGCCAGCCGAACGAGCCTGGTCCTCTTCCTCGCCGCGAAATTCTTGCCCCGCACCATCCGGCAAGTAAGAAGGATCGCGGGTTTCCTCGCCCTCGTTTTGATTTTCCTCTGAGGCGACCACCGAGGTCTCTTCGCGCTGAGTAACCACCGCTTCAGGAGCAGTGACAGGCTCAGGATCTAAGCCAAGCGCCACCAGCGCGCTTGCCATGAAGGCAAAGATGCCGATTCCGCTTACGATGAAAGAGAGTAATGCCGCCATACGAAGTGAGTGGCTATCTAAGACTCAGGTGCAGCGCCTCTGTGACAGATATCCCGCCTGGCTTTTCCCAACAAGAAACCCCGCCACACAAGCCTTTTGGCCTTGTGTTTGCGATGGGATCGTTTTTTTCTCCTTGAGGGAACTTGCCTGGGCGCTTTTTTATGTATAGCATACAAAAATAAAAAGGTCAAGTCCCTCGCTAAAGTTTATTTGACAACACTCAGAAAGTATGATATACAACCCATCAGACGCCGCACGACGAGCACCGTTGCCCCGGAGCTCGTTAAAGCGTGCGAACCTCCTCATTTCCCGCGGCGCAAGAGGCGAAATGGACGGAGTACGCTCTTTATTGAAAGGAATTATTAGCCCCCTTCTTTAGTCCTTTATAAGAAACACTGCTTAGGTGATGTAAATCATCTAAACAGCGGCCCGATAACGCAGATACATTAGCGCTTATCAAGCAAGGTAAAGTGATCGCGTATGACCGTACCACACCACAACTACCCACCGCAAACTTCGCCCGCAAGCCAGCAGCCGGCGACTCCAGCCGCTCCGTCTGAGACTGCACCGCCTTCTCCAGCGCAAGTTGCACTCCTGGGGGTTGCTATAGCCGTGGGGCTTGCCATGGTGGGGTTTGTGCTCATCAATATCCCGACTGCGTGGCGCGCTATCCAAAGCGCGGCGGTTTCTGTGAGCGCCCAATTCTTCCCCGCGCAAGATGACAAAGCGAAAAGCACAAGACAGACTGAAGGCAGCGCAGCGCTTATTGTCAAAACTTCTTCTCCTGTGGTGCAGTCCGGCGAACCCTTCACCATTTCGTGGGAACACCAACCGCAAAGGGTTGGGTCTTACGCGATATCCTTTCCGTGCCGCGACGGCATTTCCGTGTATCTCCCGGATGATCTGGGCGTGTACGCTCCGGCGCCATGCGGCGCGCCGCTGCGCGTAGGAGGCTCATCGGAAAAAATGGTTCGTGTCATCGTCGTTTCCAACGGAAGCGTGACATACCGCGATATGTCGTTTGCGGTAACCTTCTACCCTGAAGGAGAAAACGGGGGGCAAACAAGCGGATCAACAATAGTGACCGTAGAGTATCGGGCCGACCGCTCTCTTACCGTCCCTACCCAAGAAACTCTCGAACAAGCAGAAGAGCGAGCGCCAAGCCGCTCTGAAAGAGCGCCCCAACAGGGAGCGCAAGGAAGCGTGAGTGAGCGTCGAGAAGAAAGCGTTCCGTCTCAGACTACCAATCAACGCTCCTCAGGTAGTGGTAGCCAGCAGACCGCGGGCACTCCGCAAACCTCACGCTACCCGCTCCCTCCCTCCAGCTCAGGTGGAACACAACCGACGGGTAAGGCAAACCTTGTGGTGCGACAAATCGCCGTGGGATACATAGACACAGCAAACAACACCTTCATTGCCACAACCTCTCCGATCGCGCCAGACAAACGTGTGGCAGTAAAATTTGAGGTGAAGAACGAGGGGGGCACAACAGCGCCTCGCTGGCTGTTCGCCGCCGTCTTGCCAACGATGCCGCCTCATATCTTCCGATCGCAACTCCAGCAGGAGCTCAATCCTGGCGACCGTATTGAATTTGTGCTGGCGTTTGACAAGGTGCGCGCGGACCAAGACCAAGTGGAAGTGCGCATTAATGTCGACCCGGAAAACAAGGTCAACGAAAGCAACGAGGGCGACAATATGCACTCCTTCTTTGTGCCCATCCGGCGTAACTAGTGTAGATTGTTGCTCACACAAACACCACCGCGCCCCGAGCTTGCTCGGGGCGCGGTGGTGTTTGAGCCTTCACCTTAGCCGCTACACATCAATTTCCGCAAGCTTCGCGTTCGTTTGAATGAAATTCTTGCGGCTTACCACATCGCTCCCCATAAGAATGTCGAACATCGCGTCAGCCTCGCGCGCGTCTTCCACAGTCACCTGTTTGAGCGTGCGGCGCTCGGGGTCCATCGTTGTTTCCCACAGCTCCTCGTAGTTCATCTCACCCAAACCTTTGTAGCGCTGGATATTCACCTTAGAAACCCGGCTCTTGCCCGGCGCCTCATTTGCTCCTACGCCCTCTTCTTCCTCAGTGGGCGCCTCGCTTCCCTCACCCTCCTCACCTTCTTCTCCTACCTCCAAAGTTGCGGCGACATCTTGTGGCACGCCCATTTCTTCGAGGATCTTGAATTTTTCTTCGTCGGAGTACGCGTAGCGAACCTCTTTGCCCTTCGTAATCTTATACAGTGGCGGTTGGGCAACATACAAATGTCCCGCTTGGATAAGTTGCGGCAAGTAGCGGTAAAACAGCGTCAAGAACAGGGTGCGAATGTGAGCGCCGTCCACATCCGCGTCGGTTGCAATAATAATCTTGTGGTAGCGGAGTTTGCTTACGTCAAATGTCTCGCCAATACCGGTGCCAAGCGCGATCAGCAATTCCCGTATGCCACGCGCGCTCACAATCTTATCAAGGCGCGCCTTCTCCACATTGAGGATCTTGCCCCACATAGGCAAAACCGCTTGCGTGCGCCGATCCCTTCCTTGCTTTGCTGATCCGCCTGCAGAATCCCCCTCCACGATGAATAACTCCGCCTCCTCAGCGCTCTTGGTTTGACAATCGGCAAGTTTGCCGGGAAGCGTCAACCCCTCCAGCACGCCTTTGCGGAGAATGGAGTCTTTAGCCGCCTTAGCGGCCTTGCGCGCACGCATCGCAAGCGCGACCTTCTCCACAATAGCGCGCGCGTCAGTAGGGTGCTCTTCAAGAAAGACATCAAACGCTTTCGCAAAAGCAGATTCAACAGCACTGCGCGCTTCTACGGATCCCAACTTCGCCTTCGTCTGCCCTTCAAACTGGATGTTTTCAAGAAGCACCGACACGACCGCCGTCAGCCCCTCCAGCACATCATCGCCGCTAAAGTTTTCCTCCTTTTCCTTGAGCAAATTATTACGGCGCGCGTAAGTGTTGAGCGTCCTCGTGAGCGCTGTTTTAAAGCCGGTGATATGCGTTCCTCCTTCTGGGTTATAAATGCTGTTGGCAAACCCGAACACCCGTGAAGAAATGTCGTCAACATACTGAAGGGCGATAGAGACATCCACCCCTTCCACGACTTCACGAGCAACGAAAAGATTCGGATGGACAGGTTTAAAGTGCTGGTTAATGTGGCGGACCATCGAACCGATACCTCCTTCAAAACAAAATGTTACCGTTGGAGCGTCAAGTCTCAATTCATGAAGCCAATACAGGCCCGATCGGGCAAGTTTGGAAGGCGCAAGGTCGTCTCCCGCCACATCGCGCGCATCTATGATGCGGACGCGCATATTCGGCACGAGATACGCCTGCTGGCGCAAGTGCTCCACGATTTTTTTCCACGAAAATTGAATGGTTGGGAATATGTCTGGATCGGGCTCAAACAATACGATCGTGCCGTGCTGATCGGACGCGCCAACCTTTTTCACCCTTGCTCGCGGCGTTCCTCTATCGTACTCCTGCACAAACCGCCCTCCGTCTCTATGCACTTCCGCGTAGAGATAGGTAGAGAGCGCGTTCACCACGGAGACACCAACGCCGTGCAGTCCGCCAGAGACCTTGTAGCCGCCGCCGCCGAACTTTCCGCCCGCGTGCAGTGTTGTCATAATGGTCTCCAACGCAGAAACCTTGGTTTGCTTGTGGATGTCCACGGGAATGCCACGGCCGTTATCCGCAACACGCACCCTATTTCCCGGCAGTAAGGCAACCTCTATTTCTGTCGCGTGCCCCGCCATTGCCTCATCGCGCGCGTTGTCAAACACCTCCCAAATAAGGTGGTGGAGCCCTTCAGGACCCGTTGTTCCGATATACATTCCCGGGCGTTTACGCACGGGCTCAAGCCCTTCGAGAACCTGAATTGCGTCCGCGTCGTATGAAGAGGACGACTCGCTCTTGTTGGCGCGCTCGGGCGCAGAAGAAGCCGCAGAATTGCCTCCGACGGGTGATCGCGCTGAATCGTGGGCGTGCTTTGACTGTGGCATAGGGCGCAAAAAACTTTCCAGCGCTCAATCGCGCTTCACCTGTTAGTGTACCATAACGGCGGCATTCTCACAAAGCCCTGCCGCCTTTACTTTTTCGATCTCGTGCGCTAAGGTTGCTTTCGTTTCTTTATAAGCAGGCGGGCCCGCGGCTAACCGCTCGTTGGCACAACCAACAGCGTCCGCGCACCTCCCGCACCCTTAGGTTATGCCAACAACACACGACACCCGCACAACCCACACCCTTACCACAACAGACGCAAATGTAACGGCAACAATGCCTCTGCCTCCCGCGCAAGCTGCCGCGTTAGAGCGCGCAGGAGTCCCGCCTCGCGTCGGCGATGTGGTAGAAGGCACGGTCATTGCAAAAGACACCAACAAGGTCTTTCTCGATCTCGCGCCGTGGGGAACCGGCATCATCTACGGACGCGAGTACCTTGCCGCGCGCGATGTCTTGCGGCGCGTCAAAATGGGCGACACGGTCACCGCGCAAGTAGTTGAAGAAGAAAATGAAGAAGGTTACATCGAGCTTTCGCTCAAAGAGGCGCGCCGAGCGATGCTGTGGGCGGAAGCGGAACAAGCCGTAGCCAACCGACAAATATTCGAGCTCGTGGTGAAAGACGCAAACAAGGGGGGTCTTTTGCTTGAGTGGCAGGGTATCCCCGGGTTTTTGCCCGCAAGCCAACTCACCCCCGAACACTATCCGCGCGTGGAAGACGGCGACAAGGACAAAATTCTTCAGGAACTGCAGAAACTGGTTGGGCAAAAGCTGCGCGTTTCTATTCTCGCGGTGAACCAAGAAGACAGCAAGCTCATCTTCACCGAACGAGCGCCGGAGGCGGCAGATGTTTCTTCAGAAGCGTCCGACGCGGCGACCTCCGCGCGCTCAGGCGGATCGCAATCTTCGCGAAAGCGCGACACTTCCCTCCTGGCAAAATACGAAGTCGGCCAAGAAATTGAGGGAGAGGTAACTGGCGTGGTCGATTTTGGCGTGTTCATCAAAATAGAGGAAGGTTTGGAAGGGCTCACCCACCTCTCAGAGCTTGACTGGGGGCTGGTGTCCGACCCGCGCAAGTTGTTTAAAGTCGGCGATAGGACAAAAGCCAAGATCATTGAAATTAAAGACGGCAAGGTATCGCTTTCCATCAAACGCTTGACCCCCGACCCATGGGAAGGCGCCAAAAACCGCTACCACAAGGGAGACAAGGTGAACGCCGTTATCATCAAATACAACAAGCATGGCGCGCTGGCTTCTGTGGAAGAAGGCGTTGCTGGCTTGGTGCATGTGAGCGAGTTTCCTTCAGAAGAAGTCTTGCGCCACACCTTGAAGCTGGGAGAAAAATACCCCTTCGTCATTACCGTCTTTGAACCAAAAGATCGAAGGATGATTCTTTCCTACGCCGGCGAAAAACCGTGGCTCACAGAAAAAGACCACAACAAAACAGCAAACGAATAACCGCTAAAGCAAAGGTGCTAGGCGCCAGGTGGTGGGGTGCAAAGCGCCACCCCGCGTGAGTATGTTAAACAAACCCTCTCCCGCAAACACCCCCATAGCCTCGTAACATTTGAGTTCAGCGGAGTTAGCTTCGGCTACGAGCCAATCCGCGAGTATTGTCTTGTCGGGCTTCCTCAAGCGCTGATCTTGCCCTTGTGGACTGATACCAAACCGTAAGCGCCACCAGAAGCGCGAACCTATGGATCGTTCAATGCTGGCAACCCCGCGGTGTCCTCCCGAACGTGCCGCCCACGATAGCCTAATAGTTCCGAGCGCGAGATCCACATCATCATGCCACACAACAAGGCGTCGCAAGGGAATACTGCTTGCGTTCAACACCCGCTTGATTTCCGCCCCCGTAGCGTTCATGAACGAACGGGTGAGGTAGAGCGCCGCAACACCGTCGGCAACGATGCACGGCGCGATGGCTCCTTCACGCGGCGGCGCGCAAGCCCATGCGCGCGCCGCCGCGCGCAAGGCAATTTTCCCCGCGTTGTGTCGGTCGCGCGCGTGCTGTCCTTCGGGGTTACCTATACCGACAAAGCACCAATCAAACGATGACGCCATACCCGCATAGCGTAGCATACATCACCTTGCGCTCCGCCCATTCTCTCCTTACAATGGCATAAGTATGGACGAAACCAAATCGGACCCGCAGTTTCCTAATGCAAAGGCAGCCGCGCACGGAAATACCTCACCGCAACAAAACTCTTCGGATGAGAAGGACAGCGGTGGCATCGCCATTTTTCTCAAAGACATCGCGCGCTATACCATCGTCGCGCTGTTGATCATCGTCCCTTTGCGCGCCTATGTGGCGCAGCCGTTTTATGTGGTGGGCTCCTCAATGGCGCCAACATTCAACTCGGGAGAGTATTTGATTATTGATGAGCTGTCTTACCAATTACGAGATCCTCGCCGAGGCGAAGTTATTATTTTTCGATTTCCCAAACAGCCTTCGCTCTATTTCATCAAACGCGTCATTGGCTTGCCGGGCGAAACCGTAGAAATCAGAGGTAATACCGTCTTCGTGCACGCTGCTGATGGCATGCACGAATTCGCGCTCAACGAGCCATATGTCGCACCTGAGCACCAGCGGACAGACTATTCGGTAACCGTCTTAGGCAAGGACGAATACTTTGTGATGGGGGACAACCGAGAAGCGAGTCTTGATTCCCGCGCGTGGGGACCTCTGCCACGCGAGTATATCGTGGGGCGCGTGTTGGTTCGGTTGTTTCCTGTAACCCGGATTGACTGGATGCCCGGGGTAAGCTCGGAAAACCAAGAGACACCCAAGGAACATTAGCAGCCCCGCCATAATATGACGACACCGAAACAATCAGCTTCTTCAGCAGCGCGCGGCGCCTCCGGCAGCAAAGAGCAGAGGGCCAAGAGCGTACTTGAAAAGGTGCTCTCCGTGCTCACGCGTCTGGGATTTGCGCCGCTTAAAGAAAAGCAAAAATCTTCTGACACTACGCCGCCGAAAACAGATAAAGCAGTCGCGGCCATCACTGAATTGGCCGCGCACGGCGACCTTGTCGCTCAAGCGCTTGCGCCGCATATCAACACGTTGCGGCCCCATCTTGCCTCCCCCCATCCGCGTCTCTTTTACACGCTAACCTCGATTCGGGGCGGAAAGCAGACCATCTCCGTTCTTGCCGGGCACATCGTCGGCCCTCAGCATCCATATACCGAGGCTTTCGGTATGTTTGCCGCGCTAGAAGCTTCGTCTGTGATATATCCAAAAGAAACCAAGATAATTCGCTACAACTCGCTCGGTGACCAAGAATCGCTCCAAGCATATCTCAAAGAGGCGCAAGGGGCGCTTCGACGCGCCATTAGCGCCCTCTCCCCTTCCCTACAAGCCACACTGCGCGCGGAGGGCCCCCACGGTATATGGCGCCTTTCCGCGCAACGCCATCCGATCCTGTTCGACTTCCCGCGCCCCTTCGAGCACCTCTCCCCCACCAGCCGCGAGATGCTCCAGGAAATCCTTGACATCTTGGAGGGCAACCAGTTCCCCTACGAAATAGACGATCTCCTCATCCCCGCTCCCTCGATCTTCTCGCACGGTGTCTTTTCCATCCACGCGCATTCAGAATCTAACGGGACAACGGACGACGGCGAGATTGCCGCGCAAGGCGGATCCCTCGCAGAGTTGTTTCGCGATGCTTCCGGATCTGACGCCCCGACATTCTCCTTGTTTTCCTTCGCTTTGCGGGTACCGGAAGCGCCGCCGCGCCATCTTCCCGAACCCCCCACACGCACGAAGGTGTTCTATTCCCCCATCGGTAAAGATGCCCGTGCGGTTTCCTTTACGGTTGTCAAAGCGCTTCAAGGCGCGCGCATTCCTTTTGTTACCAACATCGCGTGCGGGAGATTTTGCGACGCTATCGCAAACGCAGAACGAAAGCGTATTCCGTATGTGGTCTTCGTGGGAACCCCGGAAGCTTTCCGCCGCGTCGCGGTCGTTCGCCGAATGGAAGACCGCGCGCAACGCGAGGTGCCCTTTGCTGAGCTGAAGGAGTTCCTTTCCCGTATTGAACAGCGTTGGAACAGCTGCTAACAGTCAATTGTTGCGGGATGCTTCATGGTGTGATAGCATGCGGCTGTTATGCCAGTAAATGTCGTGGTTACCAAAAATGAACGAGAGTCGGCGCACCTGCTTTTGCGCCGTTTTCAGCGCAAGGTGCAATCGATGGGTGTTGTGCAGGAAGTGCGCAACCGCCGCTTTCGCGAGCGGGAGCAGTCGCGCAACTCCCGTCGTACGCAGCGCGTGCTCGCGCTGAAACGCCGCGCTCTGTATGAAAAACTCGAAAAGCTTGGCTTGCGCACCCGGCACAACAAAGGAACAGTGCAAAGATAACGCGGGGCCACTCCCGTTTGCTTGCGTCAACCTCGCCCACGTGCCGCGGCGGACCTTGCCCTTGGGGGTGTGGAGCGCGGCATACCGTCTCGTGTGGCCTAAAGAGAACCACAAAATTTGTCTTGTTCTTGCAAGCCGCAAAGAGGGAGTGAGACTCAATATGCAATACCGCGGGGCGTCCTATGCGCCCGATGTGTTGGCGTTCCCGCTTTCCGACGCGGTAAGCGACATTGTCATCGTGCCGGCTCGCGCTCGAGAACGCGCGCAAGAGTTCGGGCTCTCTTACCTTGATATGCTTTCATACCTCTTTATCCATGCCGCGCTCCATATCCACGGTTACACCCACGGGCCGGCAATGGACGCCGCAGAGCGTCGCCTCTTGCGGCGCCTTACTGTGCCGCTTCCGACACATTTGCGGCCAAAAAGGTGGATAAATTCCGCCCTCTCATAATGGTACAATATTTTTGATGCACGCGTCGCTGGAAAGTTTGCGTCGGCTGTTTCCCAGCCGCAAGGAAATTGTTGCTGGCATTGATGTGGGATCGTACCATGTGCGCGCCGCTGTCGCGGAAAAAGCCCCCGACCGCAACACGCCCATTTTGCTCGGGCGCGCATTGGCGCCCTCTCGCGGCTTGCGCCACGGTTATATTATCAACAAGACTGCCGCGACCAAGGCGGTACGACAGGCCTTGGAAACCGCGCAGGAGCAGGCAAACGAACGAGCGTCACAAGCATTTGTAGGAGTGGGCGGCGTGGGGTTAGATGAATTTCGCGCGACAGGAGAGGCCATCGTGAGCCGAGCGGATCAAATCATCAGCGCCGCCGATCTTGCCGCCGCGCAAGAACACGCTCTCGAAAAACTAAAACCTTCCCTACAAAATTACGCCATTCTCCACGCGTTCCCCATCAGCTACACCATTGACGGCAAGCAAATGCCCGTCCCTTCTATCGAAGGAATGCGAGGTAACCGCATTGCGGTTGATTTTCTTTTTATCGCTTCCATTGAAAAACACTTGTCTGATCTTATTGAAGCGGTGCAACTAGCAGGCGTTGATGTTGCTGGCGTGTACTCGAGCCCCATTGCCGCCGCCTACGCAATGCTGTCGCGCGAACAACGCCATATTGGCGCCGCGCTAGCCAATATCGGCGCCCACACACTTTCCCTTGTGGTCTTTGAAAAAGACACTCCCATTTCCCTTAAGGTATTCCCCGTCGGTTCTTCCGACATCACCAACGACATCGCGCTCGCCCTGCAAATTGAGCCCCGCGAAGCCGAACTACTCAAAATAAAAAAAATAGCTGCCGATGACGCGGTGCGCGAGCGCGTTCAGGAGATCAGCCAAACCCGCGTGCGCGAAATGTTCCAACTTATTGACCAACATCTCCAGAGCATCAACCGTAGCCGCCTTCTGCCGGGTGGCATTGTTATCACAGGTGGAGGTTCAGCAACAAGCCAGGTGCAGGATATCGCCCGCTCGGTGCTCGCCCTGCCCGCACGGATTGGGTTGGATTCCTCTGGGCGCAGTGCCTCTGTTGCGGTAAGAGACGCGTCGTGGGCGGTGGCGTATGGCGTTATCGTGTTGGGTATGCAGGAATCAGCTGGTATCGCGCCCGTTGGAATTAATCCCACCCCCTCCCTCCTGCGTTCTGTGTGGGATTGGCTGCGCGGCTATTTGCCGTAGGAGCATTGACAAAATCAATATTTTGTGCCAAAAGCGCCCTTCCCTTGCACCCTTGCAAGGTCTTTGGTAGTGTGCTGGCGATGAAGCAAGTAGCTAACGAAGTAGAAACTTTTGCTCGTATTCGCGTGGTTGGCGTTGGGGGATCCGGCAAAAACGCCACCAATCATATGATCACCTCCAAGGTGCAGGGTGTTGAATTTGTTGCCGTAAATACCGACGCACAAGATTTGCATCACTCCCTCGCCAAGCGCAAAATCCATATCGGCAAAAACCTTACGCGCGGCTTGGGCGCTGGTGGCGTGCCCGATTTAGGCAAACGCGCCGCGGAAGAAACCAAAGAGGAGATCATTGAAGCCCTGAAGGGATCCGATATGGTCTTCATCACCTGCGGAATGGGCGGCGGCACCGGCACAGGGGCCAGCGCCGTCATCGCAAAAGCGGCGAAAGAAGTCGGCGCGCTGACGGTTGGTGTTGTCACGAAGCCATTCAGCTTTGAAGGGCAACAGCGTATGCGCTTGGCGGAGCACGGGATTGCCGCCTTAAAAAAAGAAGTGGACGCGCTGATTGTCATTCCGAACGACCGCTTACTTTCCGTCGTTGACCGCAACACATCGCTCAAGAATGCTTTTGCTTTGGCTGATAATGTGCTTTTGCGGGCCGTGGAGGGCATTTCCGACCTTATCACGATGCCTGGGTTGGTAAATGTAGACTTTGCCGATATTAAATCGGTAATGGAAAATGCGGGGAGCGCGCTGATGGGAGTTGGAATCGCTTCTGGGGAAAAACGGGCGGAAGAAGCGGCAACAGAAGCTATCAACTCGCCTCTCCTTGAAGTCTCTATTCGGGGCGCCAAGGGAGTTTTGTTTGCTATTGCCGGCGGTGAAGATATGGCCTTAATGGAAGTCCACGATGCGGCTCGAGTGATTACTGAGAGTATTGATCCCAACGCGCGGGTTATTTTTGGCGCTATCTACGACCCGAAACTCAAAAAGAACGAGCTGAAGGTAACGGTCATCGCAACGGGTTTCCCTGAAGGAGATACAGTATCGGTGGCCGGAGTCGAAGGAGCCCAAATCATCGAGGAAAGCGTGCGCCCTTCTCCAAAAATACAACCAGCCGCCGCTTCCTACGAAAAAGAAGCACCTGTTCTTTTTGAAGATCACACAAACGCAGATGCTGACGAAGCGCTCCCTGTTGCCGACGACGAGGATGATGAATGGGGCGTACCCGCGTTTTTGCGGCGCAAAAAGAAGTAGATTGTTGCGCGCCTAAGTCGCAACCTTTCCTCAGACCTACCACACACCGCGCCCGCCGACACAGGCGGGCGCGGTGTGTGGTAGGATACCCGAGTACTCACCCTAACCACGATGTTTATGAACGCGCCTACTTATGAACTTATCATCCTCGGAGGCGGCCCTGCCGGGGCCGCCGCTGGAATATACGCCGCGCGCAAACAGCTTTCCACCGTGCTGATAACGCAAGAATTTGGAGGACAAAGCGTAGTATCTCCCGACATACAAAACTGGATCGGCACGCCACATATCAGCGGCGTGAGTCTCGCCAAATCTTTTGAAGAACACTTACGCGAGTACGCCGGAAGTTTCCTGACCATCCTCAAAGGAAAAGCGGCAGCACGAATTGAGGCTGACGGGACAGTTATCAGAGTGGTTTTGGATTCCGGGGAAACTATCGAAGGCAAAACGCTCTTGTACGCGCTTGGCGCAAGCCGCCGCAAACTTCCCGCAAAAGGAGCGAACGAGTTTGAACATAAAGGTCTCACCTATTGCGCCTCGTGCGACGGCCCGTTGTTTGCCGCCAAGGATGTGGCGGTCATCGGCGGCGGCAATGCGGGATTCGAAACCGCCGCCCAGCTTGCAGCATACACTACAAGCGTCCTCCTGTTGGAATACGGCAACGCTTTTCGCGCTGACCCCATCACGGTTGAAAAAGTGCTCGCCAACCCCAAGGTGCGAGCGCATACCAACGCGGAAGTAATTGAAGTGTTTGGCTCAAGCGTGGTAGAAGGCATCCGTTGGAAGAAACAAACAACAGGCAAAGAGCACATCGAAACGGTTGCTGGAGTTTTTGTTGAAATTGGGCTTATACCTAACACGCAACTTGTCGCGGATATTGTCAAGCGCGACGAGCGAGGCGCTATTGAGG
>RFKD01000020.1 GCA_003694545.1 Candidatus Parcubacteria bacterium
GCCGCCAAGGCCCTCGCCACGCCGCTCGACCTTGAGGTCGACCTCCTCTTCGCTCTCGGGGCGGCAATCCCCCATCCTGCGATCGATACCTCGACCGTGCGACTCGAAGGTCCGTACCGAACCGGCGTCGCACTCGAAATCGGCGCCCGGCACTGACGTTCGCCATGCTTGATGACGAGCGTCAGTCCGCCTTCGCCCGCCATCACCGCCCATGACATGACGATGAGAAGGCAACTCGTGATGCTACGCATGATCGACACGGAATTCCCGCGCAAAAAGGTCGCCGACCTTGAGAGAAGAGAATAGCCCCATCTCTTGTCCTACCCAACAGGCATCCCTCAAGGTCGGCGCACACATCCCATCACGCTCGCCTGAGTCTGTCAAGACCGCTTGACCATCGCGTCCGAGGTTCGGCAAGCCCTTGGGGCACTTCTCGAAACCTCCCTAACCGTTGTCGCCAGTGAACCGGCATGATGTCGCCCATGATCACCCCGCGCATCAAGCCCTCGTCCTTCTGGCGCTCTCAGCCCGGCGCTGACCTGTTCGTGCAAGAGCAACGCCAAGCCAAGCTCGGCGGCTTCATCGCCAACCTGGCGGCGATGGACGAACTGATCGATTTCGCGGCCATCGCCGCCCAGGTGGACGCCGCCTGCCCGGGTGCCGATCGCCGCAAGGGCGGGCGCCCGCCGTACCCCACCGAGGTGATGGTGCGGCTGCTGTTCATCCAGTCGCTGTACAACCTCAGCGACGAGGACTGCGAGTACCAGGTGCTGGACCGCATGAGCTTCCAGCAATGGCCCCGATCGCTGTTGAACCGACCGGGCTGACACCCGAGCAAGCGCCATGGGCAACTGCTCTGCGTGACGCAGGTGTAAGTCACGGTGGCGCAAGGCCGCTTGCGTGCGCTTGCGCCAAGAAGTTGGCGCAGGTTTCGAGAGAAGAGAGGGCGGAGCAGAGTCGAACCTGCCCCATTCAGGCGCCCCCGGCAGTGGGGTGCGGCGCAGGCAGAATGGCCCGGAACCCCGCGCGGTGTCGGGGAACCCGGAAACGAAAACGCCCAACCGGCGAGGGTTGGGCGTGGAAGGATGGTGGTGCGGTCGGGCGCCTCCTCGTGGCCTTCCTCTGCGGCGTGTGCTTCGCCTTCTTCGTGATCGGTTTCGTTGAACGGCTTCGCGCCGCCGCATGCGCTCAACAGAACGGCCAGCCTGACGCCACAGGCGATGGCAGCGATCGGTGCTCATGGGATAGCCCTCCCGACGCAGGAAGATCCGGATCCGCCGGTACCCGTAACGTGGATACTGTCCAGCCAGACGCTTCATCGCCTCAATGACCGGCCCATCACGCTCAGCCAGTGTCGACACGTAGCCCAGCGTCGATCGTGCTGTCCCCATCAGCGCGCACGCGCGTCGCTGCGAGATCCCGCGGCCCTGCAGATGGGCCACCGCTCGCCGCCGCTCGGGCGCGCCTAGAATTTTCCCCGCGCGATCTCCTTCATCACCTCGATCTCCAGATCACGCTCAGCCAGCAGCTTCTTCAGGCGGGCGTTTTCCTGCTCCACCGTCTTCAGCCGTCGCACGTCCATCGTCTCCAGTGACCCGAATCGTTTGCGCCAGGCATGAATCGTCGGCTCCGAGACCCCGTGCCGCTTGGCCACCGCTGCCACCGGTGCGCTGTCGGCCTCCCGAAGGATCGCCACCATCTGCTCATCCGTAAACCGCGCCTTCTTCATCTGCTCCTCGCTGCGTCAGCGGGAGCCATCTTCTCAGGATTCAAATGGTCCGAAAATCGGCTAGCAGGTCACAGCGTCTGTCCCGGCAATTTCCGAGCCAGCGAACCGAATGGCGTAGACCAGCGTTGCGTGCGGCCGTTCGGCAACATTGGATCGCTTTTCTTCGTGGTGGTCAACGATACTTCCTCGTACACCGGACCGTTCTGCCCCTTGCAGAAGGGTCAGCGTTACGATCTGAACATGGCGCATTGGTCGCCCAATACGCCGAACGAACCCGGTTGCCCCGGACAGACCGAGTGCGGCGTCTTCCTCAAGTCCAACTACTCGCCTTGAGGGTCCGATGACTTGCGACTGTCTGGAGCAGGTGTCAGGCGATCGGCTCGTCGCAAGCATGATGGGCGGTCGACAAAGCTGGCGACCCGCCTGATCAAAAAAAATGGGCGGATGGTTTTCGCCATCCGCCCCAAGGGGGGTGGGCTTTCAGATCACCATTTCACGCGAAGACCCACGTCGACCCGACGATCGAGCACATCGCGCCCATCGCTCGCGCCATGAGCGCCCACGAAGACCACCAGGTCACGGTCGATCGCCTTGTTCCAAGAGGCCGATACCCGCAGCCGATGCTTCGGCAAGGGCTCGCCTTCCGCCCGAACCGGCACACCGCCCGCGAAAACGCCTTCCACGTCCATCGTCCGGCGGAAGTTCCGGCGCAGCGAGACGTCGACGTCGAGCGCCCCCCACCGGTCTTCCTCGGCCCCAAACCGCTCGCGGAAGCCGCCCTCGACGAAGGCCGTCGTCTTCCGGTCGGCTTTCCCCGCCACGCCCAAGGGGCCATCCTCGCTGAATCGACCGATCCGGTGCGAGACCGCGCCCGCCGCCAAGTACCAGGCATCCTCGGCGTATTCGACCCGGCCAGACAGGACGTAATCCGTGCGCTCGCTGTGCAGCCGATCACCGTCGGCGAATCGCGTGGTATCCACACGGATCCGGTCGAGCGAGAGCGTCGCCTCGAGGCCGTGCCAGTTCACCATGCCGGTGAGCCC
>RFKD01000021.1 GCA_003694545.1 Candidatus Parcubacteria bacterium
ATTTCGCCTTGTAGGCATCCATGAACTCGATCGATTCAGGATAGCTGAGGAACTGCGGCATCGGCTCATTGAGGTGAATCGAGCCTTTAATCACATCCACACCGGCGATCTTCTCGAATTCGGGGGTGGGCACCGAGTTGTTGCCCACGAACAGCCCGGTGTAGCCAGCTTGGCGAGCTTGCTTCAGCAACAGGGCCGCTTCAGGGTAGTAGGCGGTGAAGAACCACACATCGGGGTTGATCTCCTTGATCTGGCTGACCACGGCGGAATAATCGCTCTCGCCAGGGGTGATGGCATCGTAATAGACCAATTCCGCTTTACCGGCATCGATGTACGGTTGCAGGAATTTCTTGGCGTCTTCGGCAACGCCGCGCCCGTAGTCTTGGTTGTCGTGCATGATGGCAATGCGCTTGGCGCCGAGCACCTCAACAGCAAACTTGGCAAAGAACTCGGATTGCGTGTCATCGCGCCCGGCGGTGCGGAAGAAGTAGGGGCGTTGTTTTTCCATGGTCAGGCGCACCGCCGTGCAGCCGTAGCCAACCGAGACGACTTTATTGGCATCGTACAGGTCGGCAGCCGGGGCAGTGACCGATGAGCCATAGGAGGCGATGACCTCTTTCAAACCTTGCGAGATCAACTTTTGAGCCGCCAAGGCGCTGTCCTTGGGGTTTGAAGCGTCATCGGCAATGATGATCTCGATTTGTTTGCCCAATACGCCGCCCTTCTTGTTGATCAGCTCTTGGGCGACCTCCACCGATTGCTTTGCCCACTGACCTTCGGCAGCAAAATCGCCGGTGAGCGGGGCTTGCAAGCCGATCTGGATGGTCTGCGGCTCGGCTGGCTTTTGCTGGCAGGCCGCCAAAGCCATCGAGAGGGTCACAACGAGGACAAACACAAGACTCAATACTCTCTTCATACTTCTACTCCTTTTGAACATTGAGGATAAAATAGAGTTTGTTCATCTGCCGCTTGGATAATTAGCGCAGGATGAAACCATGCCGCAGGGGGTCTTGAGGGTCAATCAGCCATTCGCACACTCCCACAATGGAGGCACTCCCGCATACTTCGGGGATGACAGCCGGATAGGGCCCATACTGCACGGTCTCCACCACTTTGCCGCTGAAGGTCGTGCCGAGAATGCTTTCGATGGTGATGGGTTGACCTAAGCCGATCTCTTGCTTGGCATAGTGGAGCGCCAATCTGGCGCTGACGCCGGTGCCGGTCGGGGAACGGTCCACCTCGCCTTCGGCAAAGATACACACGTTGCGGCTGTGATGGGCGGGATCGTGGGCTTTGCCAACGAAAATCGTCCCGTAAAGGAAGCTCAGGTCTTCCTCGAAGGGATGCCGAATCGGCACCGCTTCCATGACGGCGTGTTTGATGCGCATGCCTAGGTCGATCAAGGTGCGGAAGTCTTTGGCTTCCAAGCCCACTCCCACCTCTTCGGCTTGCACAAAGGCGTAGAAGGCGCCGCCAAAGGCAATGTCGTAGCGCACTTCTCCCAAGCCGGGCACTTGCACGGTCTGATCGCTGAGATATACAAACGAAGGCACATTGTGAAAGGCAACCTCGCGCACGCGCCCATTCTGACGGTGAGCATAAGCGGTGATCAAACCGGCCGGAGCGTCAATCTTGACCACAGCCGGCTCGGCTTCTTTTTGAAGCAGGCCGCAATCCAGCAGCACGACCGTCATGCCGATGATGCCATGCCCGCACATGGTGCTGTAGCCCTCATTGTGCATAAAAATCACCCCCACATCGCTCTCCGCCGTGCTTGGTTCGGTGAGCAGCGCCCCGTACATATCGGCATGGCCGCGCGGCTCCCACATCAACGCCGTGCGCAGGGCATCCAGATTTTCTTTGATGTAACGCCGTTTTTCGAGAATGCTGCCTTTGGGGAGGGGAGGAAAGCCTTCGATGATGACGCGCAGGGGTTCGCCGGCGGTGTGGGCATCAATGGTCTTAATGCGCATCCACTCTGCAGAAGGGGTCCATTCCAACTTCATCGGGTCATACACTCCTAAGGGAGAAACGGAAAAGTTGACGGTTGACGATCACACCATCAACCCAACCCCCTTGAAACAGCCAGACTGGGCAAGAAACAGGAATCATCGATTCATTGACTCAGCCACGAACAGGATGGATAGCGTAGAGCACCCAATTCACGTTTCAGATCGCTTGTTTGAAAAACAGCCCTCCTTTCTGTGTCTTTCCACAAGTCGAAATGGATATCGTTTTGTCTGCGATACCGCTAAGATGCCGTCGATATCGTTGGTAACGTTGTTTGACCCCTGCCGAACAATCGACCGATAAGCTGTGCTTATTTTACATCGTTACAGGCATCTGTCAATGAAGGATGTCATGCTTCGAATAACGATAATGTGCATATTTTAGGGCTTAACGGCGCCCGCGCGGCTGCGGTTCGGGTCTGCCAGCCAGCTCTTCTGGGCGCGCTTTGCTCACCCGCACCACGGCTGCCTTGTATTCGGGGATTCGGGCTTGGGGGTCAAGCTGATCGTGAGTGAGCAAATTGGCTGCCGCTTCGCGAAAGTGGAAAGGGATAAAGACCACGCCGCGGTTGGTCTTATCGGTAACCTGGGCGCGCAACACAATGGAGGCGCGCCGGGAAGTCACCCGCACGGCATCGCCGTTTTCGATGCCCAAAGTGCTGGCATCGTGCGGATGAATCTCCACCAGCGGTTCGGGGTAGAGGTCGCTGTCCATGCGGCCGGCGATCGCATAGGCCACGACCAGCGGCGGGCTGGCCAGATAGTTCATGCGCACTTCCGGATGCACGC
>RFKD01000022.1 GCA_003694545.1 Candidatus Parcubacteria bacterium
CCCCCCAAGGCACAATCCCATATAAAAGTTTCTTTTCTAATCGTCTTGAGACTGATGATGGTGAGGTCTCTCAAAAAAGCATCCTTGAACACATACGGAAACTTATCCAAGAAGAAGACCCAAAACATCCTCTAAGTGACGAAAAACTTGCAAAACTCCTCAAAGAAAGATGCGTACTTCTTAACTAACTTCTTTTTGTTAAACTTTTTGGGCATCCCCATCCTCCTTTAAGAATTTGCTATTTAACTTAAAATCAGCGTAATCTACCTTAACTATAGGCTGAATTATCACGTTTTCATAATCTATCCTCACGGGTTGTAAATGTTTTGGTCCCCTTCTATTCTTTGCAAGATAAAGCAATCCTGTATTTTGATTATGCAAAACATTTGGCGGTGTTAGGGTAATAACAAAGTCTGCTGTAAAAACCTTTCCTATACTCAAAGAAACATCATCTAAATCAACTATCTTATTCGTTTGAGAGCCAACTACTTCTCTGACTGCTTGAGATACAGTTAAACCAATTATATCTCTCTCTTCACAATATCCTCTAAATTTTGCTGTAAGATCTTCTAATGTAGCCCAAATCCTATCTCTACTACCGCCATAATTCAATATATCTAGATAATCTAGAGCTACGACATCGACATTTAACTGATCTGCTATTACAAACACCTCCTCCAAAGTAACGCTCTTTGTAGGAAACTTAACAACATGCAATAAATCCAAATACTCTCTTGCCCTAGGCTTAACTAAAGTATAACAACGAAGCTTTTGTGCGATCAAAGAAGTGGATAGCTCCAGAGATACATACAACGTCCTTAAATTATTTTGTATAGCGTTTAAGCAACAATGTAACATCATCGTAGATTTACCCGCACCTGTAGGACCCACTATTATCAATATCTCGCCACCTACAATTCCACCATCTAAACAATCATCAAACCCTAAATCTAATGGCAACCTCTTTTTAGAAGAAGAGGTAGATGTATCTGGTTGAGAAGCTTTAACTAATAACTCTGTAGCAGGTACAAGCTCCATACGTTGGGTAGAATTAATCACTAGTTCTCCCAACCTAGTTGTATACTTTCTCAAGACATCATTTACATCACCGTTTGCTCTATGCATACTTTGAATGAAATCATCTAGTAATATCTTCGTTTTATAGTGGACCAAATGTTCAATAACATAACTCACATCCACATCTCTGGACGCATCTACCAAAGCTAAATAACTTTGTAACTTTTTAGCATCCTCACCAAGATGGTAGACTAAAAGCTCCATCGTCCAACTACGATGAACATCGACACAATGAACAAAAACTTCGTAAATCAAATCGAATGGTGGATGGTGGGTGAAATCAATATCTTTCAATAAAGAAGTAAACCTAACTAAAAGCGGGTACTCTTTGTCTAACAAACACCCAAATATCTCAGCGGGTGTTAATACTATCTGTGCGCGGTCATACATCCTTTCCTCCTCACTTATTTTATCTACTACTATTCTTAGTAATGCATTTTTTATTACAGAGAACAACTCCAGGAGGTACAAAGAGTGATCATCAGGGGCATACTCCCAGTCAGCCTAATTGATTATCCAGACGAGGTATCTACAGTGCTCTTCACCGGTGGTTGTAACTGGAGGTGTACATATTGTCACAACAAACACCTTTGGGCAACCACACCAGCTTTAGATATAAACGAAGTACTAACTACTTTAGTCAAAAGACGTAAATTGGTTACACATATCGTCATTTCAGGTGGGGAGCCTACAATACATCCTACCCTAGAAGAATTCATACGCAAACTGAAAGAGCTAAACTTCTTTGTTAAACTAGATACAAATGGTTCCAATCCTCATATCCTCCAAAAACTAATTGAACAGAAGTTGCTAGACTATATCGAGATGGATGTCAAAGGACCTATTGAGAAATACCCAACTATCACAAACGCAGACGTTAATATAGCTGACATCTTACGAAGCATAAGAGTAATAGCATCCTCTAATATCCCACATAGATTTAGAACTGTATATCTACCAGAATTTACTACACACGATATAGAAGCCACAAAGAAACTAATACCTCCTTCTTCTAGCCATATAATAAATGAGTACAAATCATACACAGCTTAACCTATCTAACATCTTACTCCTGATAAATCTAACTGCGTTGGTGGCAGAAACTAGATCCCTCATAAAATGGGCTAACTCTTCTATTCTCCTGAAGAAGAATATGTATGAACTAGTAAATATCTTTATCTTGAGGAATAAGAGATCAAACTGTATACCTTCTATACTTTTTATGAAATCATCTACTGATTGCCTACTACTTTTGTCTTCATAAAAAGTTATCTCCACAAGTAACGCCAAACATTTCTCTTTCTTCTCTGAATCAACAGTAGACATATTGTCTCTCCTTAAATTCTTCTTGCTTTCCTGTATTCCAAGAATCTACTGGGCGTAGGTAGCCTACTACACGGGAGTATACATCACACCTCTTCCCACAAGTTGGGCAATGCCAATGTTCCCCACTTATATATCCATGATCTTCACATATAGAGAAAGTAGGTGTAAAACTAATGTAAGGAATTCTATAGCAACTAAATATGTTCTTCAACAGCTTCTTTAGTGCTTTAGGGCTTGGGTACTCACCTAAGAACAGATGCTGTACAGTACCTCCTGTATACAAACACTGAAGAGGTTCCTGGTGCTCTAAAATAGTGAAGATATCTGATGTATAGCTTACGGGTAACCAACTACTGTTTGTATAATAAGGTATACCGTTGCCTTGAGTTATAATATTGGTACCCCATCTCTGTCTATCTAAAAGTGCCAATCTATAACTAGTACCTTCAGCAGGTGTAGCTTCTAGGTTATATAAATGGCCTGTGCTTTCTCTCAATTCATTCTCCACCTTATCCCTAATAAAACTAAGAACTTCATAAGCAAACTCCCTACCTATATCAGTATAAATAGGAGCAGATATGAATTTAGCATTCAAGCAAGCCTCATTCATACCTATTACACCTATTGTGGAGAAATGGTTGCCCCAATAAGTTCCTGTTCTAGCTTTTACACTACTTAAGTAATATTTTGAATATGGATACAATCCTAACTCAGTAAACCTCTCTAATACTTCTCTCTTAATCTCTAGAGATGTGGATGCTATATGTATCAACCTATCTAATCTATCAAAAAAGTCTTGTTTATCCTTTGATAAGAATCCCAATCTAGCCAAGTTAAGAGTAACCACACCTATAGAACCGGTCAAAGGATTAGAGCCAAAGAGACCATTTCCTCTGTATTTCAATGACGTTGTCTCTAGCCTTAACCTACAGCACATACTTCTAGCATCTTCTGGGTTCAAGTCAGAGTTCACATAATTAGCAAAATATGGTATACCATATTTTGCAGTTACTTCAAAGAGTAAATCGACTATCGGGTTGTCCCAATCAAAATCTTTCGTGATATTGATGGTGGGTATAGGAAATGTGAAAACCCTTCCGTTAGCATCACCTTCCAAATAAACTTCAAAGAGGGCTCTATTAAACATATCTACTTCTTTCTGGAACTCTCCATACACCCTATCTTGAAACTTACCACCAATAACCACAGGATGGTTTGCTAAATATTCAGGCACAGTTAAATCTAATGTTATGTTTGTGAAAGGTGTCTGGAACCCCACACGTGTAGGTATATTCAAGTTGAACACCCAACCACGAATAGCCCGCTTTACTTCATCATAACTTAAATTATCTACAGCAATGAAAGGAGCTAATAATGTATCAACATTACTAAAAGCCTGAGCTCCGGCACTCTCTCCTTGTGATGTATAGAAAAAGTTTACAACTTGTCCTAAAGCAGAATGAAAATGTGAAGGAGGAGCACTAGAGATTTTCTCTTTCACACCTCCAAATCCACGAATTAACAAATCCATTAAATCCCAACCTACACAATATGGGGCTAATAAATTGAGATCGTGTATATGTAGATCTCCGTTTATATGTGCATCTCTCACTTCTGGTGGGTATATCTTGTACAGCCAATAAGTCTTACTAATCTCACTAGAAAT
Source organism: Candidatus Parcubacteria bacterium (assembly GCA_003694545.1). GTDB lineage: Bacteria > Patescibacteriota > Minisyncoccia > Phycocordibacterales > UBA12088 > J119. The sequence continues at coordinate 4,070 of RFKD01000022.1, forward strand.
GTAATTATTTAAGCCTTGTAAGCTAAAACTCATGTTGGAGTTCTCTTTAATCTTCCAATCATTCTTACTTAAATAGTCTTCGACAATAGTTAGCTTCCCTTGTTTAGTTATCTCCCTTATTTTCATGTGTTGATCTCTGTAGATGATATAAGCTTTAGCAGTCTTCTTAAACTTACTATCTAGCAAAACATCTTCAACTATATCCTGTATTTCTTCTACGTGGATCTTCTCTACATTTAGTTGGGAGATCCGTTGGAGTACTTGATTAGCTAAAGTAGCAGCTACACTTTCACCAAATTCTTGAGTTGCTCTACCCGCCTTAAGGATAGCTACCTTAATCTTCGTAAGATCGAATGGTACGCAACCACCATTCCTTTTAATAACTTCCATCCTCTCCTCCTTAAAATAGATTGGATTTCTACAAAAGTTAAAAAGTGGAGACATAAAAACCTTAGTACTCCCTATAAAACTAAATTGAACCAAACGCTAATCTAAAATACACTTCTCCTTCCACTCTACAGTATCACACTTCAATCTGGCTAAATCTAACTCAATATCACACCCATACTTATATCTCTCTTCAAGTAGCTCTACTAATTCGTGGTTGCGGAGAGCAACGAAAACATTTACTCTTACTTGTAGGGGTAAGCCTTCCGGTCTTTGTATACTACAAAACTTTCTGAGAAACTCTAACTCCTTACGCATACACTCAACTGTATCAAATAAAGATACAGACACAATTACCTCCTTTCAAAGGTTAACTGTTTATTGTTTCTCTTTCTTAAAAGAAATGGAACTCTTTTTTACAAAAAATCCTATTACCTTACCCGCGAACAAAAAACAATAGGACAACTACAGGGAAAGGAGTAGCTCATGTATACTACCTTATTACTAGAGGGTCAAAGTGATAGCGCTAAACTAAGTTACGTTTTTTATGATATTGGAAGAAAAACGGCTAGATACTTCCGCAACTTTAAAACTACCTCATACTTAGAAATCATTGTTAATAGTATGATGTTTACCATACAAATCTTAAATCCAAGCCTCGTTAGCTCGTTAATGCAATACAGTGCATCTAAAATATTCGACAAACTAGGGGTGCCACTACAAAAGTTACTACATATAGGACTTAGTGCTGCCAAAAAGTATGAAACCTATCAAAAGAAATTAGAGTATCTAAAGTTTCCACCCAAACTAAATCCAATAGCGGTGTTCATTTGTGCTGGGATAGGGATATACATAGGATACAAAATACATAAGAAACTTAGCACAGCTAAATACAAATCTCTACCAACGTCCAATCCGTTCTTCATCATTAGCGCAATAGTGCTACTAATAAACATACTTCTAGCTGTGCTAACTATTATCATAGTTTATACAATTGTTAGAACCGCAGGCGAAGTGTTAGATGCTGAAGCACTATCGAAAAGAGCTAAGAAATCAAAAGTATACGCCGCACTTTATAAAGCATATACTAGCGCAATTGAAGCTGCACCTGAGCTAGCCC
>RFKD01000023.1 GCA_003694545.1 Candidatus Parcubacteria bacterium
GCTCGCGCGCCATGCGCGCGCAACCCAGCCAGGTATATCTTCCACACCAACAATCGCCTCCCAATCCTCCACCTCCCTGCTCTGGCGCGCCGCCATAGAGCTAGTTTATTTTTGTGCCGGGCGGGATGTGCGGCGGAACTTCCAAGAGCGCGAAGGCTCCTGCTTCCTCGTTATGAGCGGCCAAAATCATCCCTTGGCTTTCCAGCCCCCGAATGACCCGCGGCGCAAGGTTCGTTGCGAAAACACAGTGCCGGCCTTCCAACTGCGCAGGCTCAGGGAAATACGCGCGAATGCCTGAGATGATTTGCCGCGCACCATATGGTCCAAAATCAACTTCAAGCCGCAAGAGCTTATCAGCGTCAGGAACCTCTTGCGCGCGCATGATTCTTCCCACGCGAAATTCCATTTGTGCGAAGTGATCATAGGGGATTGTGTTTGGGGCGTCTGTTCGGGTATCTGCCATAGCCAGCTCATTCTATCACATCGTATTGCTCGAGTGTTCCTCCCCGCTTGCGGGCAAGATACGCCTCAAGAATTACCGCCGCGGCAACTACATCCACCCCCTGCCGCTTCGGCGCAAGGCGCCGCGCCTGTTGAGTGGAGAGCACCTCCGGCTCAAACACCACCCGCACACCGCACCGTCGCCTTACTTCTGCGGCAAACGCTCGCGCGCGCGGCGCAATCGGGTTGTCTTTCATGGCAAATGACTGCGACTCCCCTACAACTACTTCCTCAACATCCTCCTCTCGGCAGAGGTAGCAAATTCGATCAAGAAGGCGTTCGTCGTTTGACCAGAGGGTTTTAGGAAACGCAAAGGTGTTCGTATTGTCCGACAGAGCTACACCGACGCGCTTGGCGCCATAGTCTATCCCCATTATTTTCCCCATAGCGTCGCTTAAACGACAAACCTGCACCCTTTATGTGTCTTTTACAACTGCAGCGCGGCCGCAAAAAGAGGCATCCCCAGCACAATAGCCCCAACAATAAAGGACCCGACAACCACGAGAACGGCCGTCACCACTTCCTTCATAGCCCGTACCATACCATAATTTTGTCCCAGATATATCCCCTCGCGCCTGTGGATAAAACCTGCTAGTATAGGACACAAGGAGGGGTGGCTGAGAGGTCGAAGGCGCCCGCCTGGAGCGCGGGTAGGGGTTTTGTAGCCCCTCGAGGGTTCGAATCCCTCCCCCTCCGCAGTACAAGGAGCGCAACACGGAGTGTTGCGCGACTATGCAATGCGAGAGGGGGGATTCGAACTGAGGCCAGAGTGGGTCCACAAACCGAAGGTTTGGGGCTGTGCCGAAGGCGAGGTCGCGAGTTCTTAGCCGCAGCGAGCGCGAAGCGCGAAGCGAGGACTTAGAACTGGTGACCGAGTCCCTCCCCCTCCGCACAACCAACGAAGCGGCGTGAGGTGTCTGCCAACTACGGCAGTGTGCAAGAGAATACAAATCTGAAAAGACCAATTTGCACTAAGTTCAATGAGTGATCTCTGCACACCGCATGCTGCGCTAGTGTTTATTTCCTTTCCTGTGACGCGGCGTTCACTAGCTTGGGGAGGTCTCCCAATAATTTCCGCAACGGGGCAAAAATTTTGCGAAGCGCTTCGCGCAAGGGAAACCATTCGGCGCGGTCAACCTCGGGCCAAGAGGCGAGTTTGCCGCCCAGGGTGGTATGCACCAAGTTGCTGCGCAGGCGCGCGGGATTCAAGCGCGGCATTTCAGTCGCCCACACCATAACCCGCTTTCCGGTGGGATACACCGCTTCGCCTAGAAAATGGAGGTGGTTGGGGCGAGGCGGCGCAAAGCCTGTTTCTTCCGTGAATTCGCGCAAAGCCGCGGCAAGGGGTGCCTCCTCTTGTTCTACCCTTCCTTTAGGAATATTCCACACGCCTTCGTCTTTTTTGGCGAAAAACGGGCCGCCGGGATGAACGAGAAACACTTCCAGTTCGCCCTCCCGCTCGCGATACGGCAAAATACCCGCGCTCAACAACCCTTTTCCATACCACTTCCCCACCCCTTCTTCTAAGGGGCCAGCAGAAAGTGAATGGCTGCTTGAGTTACTACTCATAAGGTTCCTGGATGCTCAAGAACGCACAGCTCCAAACCTTCGGAAAGCGGTGTGTCGCCTTGATGGGCGCTGTGGTAGAGCGCCAAGAGCGTTTCGTAACGCTCGCGCACTCCTTCCTCCCCCCAACGCGCAAGAGCCGCGCGCACGGCAGGCAAAGCGTGGTGCGGCACTTCGCGCTTCGCGCCACGCGCGTACGCCAATGCAGCGCGCAACTGCCAAAGCAGCGCGCCCGCGATTTGCTCAGGCGCCTCAGCGGCCGCGAGCGCTCGGCGCAGGGTTGCCCATGCTTGCGCGCGCTTCCCTTCACACCATAGCCGGCCAACAACAAAAGCGTACACCACCGGGCGCTCTGCTTCTTCCACAACCTCTACCACGCGCTCGGCGTGCTGATAGAGGAGCTCTTTAATCTTCTTTGGCGGCTCTGTCGCCCCCCACAACAAATACCAATTGACGTCTGCTGCCATTTGCGGAATGGCGGCTTCTAGGAGCGTGCGCCAGTTTTTGTTCTCCCACGCGCCGGCAATCCGAATAAGGGAACGCTCATAAAAGAGGCCCCGCGCTCCCAAAAGGTCGTTGAGCGTTTCAGGGGGGTCTTCCGCCGCGTCGAGGGCGAGCACGGGGGCCTCTGGCGCCCGTGCTCGCGCCGCGCTCTCCAGTTTCCGAATCTGTCGCAAAACTTTTGTCCTATCCGAATAAAACGCGTAAATCATACTTCCTGCCCTTCAACCACAAACGGAATCATCTCCCCAAACGTGTCCCCCATCTTCACATCAACCCGCAACGGCACCCCCGCGCGCGCCTTTTCAGGCAACGCTTCGCGCATGCAGCGCGCGACCTCCCGCGCAACCAACGCCGCCCTTTCTTTCTTCACCTCATACACCAACTCGTCGTGCACCTGCAAAATGAGAAAGGCTTCCCCAACAAAACGTGGCAACACTTCTTCGTGCGCGCGGCGCATCGCGATTTTGATAATGTCGGCTTGCGAACCTTGAATAGGAGCGTTGATTGCCATACGCTCCGCTTGGGCAACCACATATGGCAACGGCGAGCGCAAACCGGGAAACCAGCGCTTTCTCCCAAAGATGGTTTTGGTGTAGCCGTGCTGGCGCGCAAAGCGCTTTGTCTCTTGCACATAACGCGCGATGCCGGGAAAGGTCGCAAAATACGCCTCGTGGAACGCTGCCGCCTCTGACCGGCTCATCGCGCCTGCCACCGCGAGCGCCGTAACGCCCATCCCGTAGAGGATGCCAAAATTGATTGCCTTTGCCCTGCGGCGCATTTCGGGGGTGACTTCTTCCGAGGCGACGCGAAACACTTCCGCGGCAACCCGTCGGTGGATGTCCTCTCCTCGCGCGAACGCTTCTATCAACTTTTCCTCTTGCGCCAAAATGGCGGCAATGCGCAGTTCTATTTGTGAGTAGTCCAAGGCGACTAACACAAAACCTTCCGCGGGACGGATTGCCCGCCGAATCACCATCCCCTCCGGTGTGGCGGGAAGGTTTTGCACATTGGGATTTTGGCTGGCAAGGCGCCCTGTGGCCGTGCCCATTTGTAGGAAGGTGGGGTGGATCCTGCCGTCGGCGCTGCGCATTTCTTGCAATGGCTCCAGATAGGTACTGACGAGTTTCGTCAGCTCACGATAACGCAGAATGTGCTGAATGATGGGGTGTTCGTCGGCATACTGCAGGAGGGCACTTTCGCGCGTGGAAAGTTTTCCGGTGGCGGTTTTCTTTTTGCGCGCGGCCGCCCCAATGCCGAGTTTTTCAAACAACACTTCCCCTAATTGCTGGGTGGAGCGGACATTAAATTCCATCCCCGCAAACTCGTGAATGCGGGCTTCCTCCCGCGCCGCTTCTTGTTGCAGTTCCTTGCTTGCTTGCGCGAGGAGTTGCGCATCTACCGGGATTCCCCGCACTTCCATTGCCCGCAAAACAGGGATAAGGGGAATTTCAATGTCGCGATACACCCGTTCAAGCTCTTCTTCGGCAAGGCGATCTTCTAGCGCGGCAAGGGCCTTGCGGGAGTCGGGCGTTTGCGTGAAGGCGACCACATCTTCCCACGAAGGGTTGGTGTGATCCGGCTGAAGAAGCCACAACGCGAGACGGGCGCGATATCGGCGGTCTGTTTCGGTGGCGTCCACGCAGGAATTTGTCGCGTTTGGATCGTTTGTTGAATCTTCGTGCTGACGGGTGTTTCCGCGCTCGCTTCCTTGCGCAGCGTCCGATCCATAGACACTGGAGAGCGCCTCGCGAAGCCGCGCGGCTGGTGTGCGAAAAGCCCAGCGGCGCATTAACGATTCCACCTTTTGCTCATCAACACGGCTGGGAAAACGGCTTTGTTCTTCAGAAAACCGCACCGGCGCGTCAGTGCGCGCAATCGCGAGCTCCCGCGAAAAGCGGGCGTCTTCTGTGTGCTCAACAATAAGCCGAACCATCCGTTCAGACACGCCTGCGCGCTTTGCAACGGCAGCCGCTCCTTCGCGCCGCGCGGCGCGTAACACAGCGTCGATGGTTCGGTACGCGCCAATAAGCGCCTTGGCGCTTTTGTCTCCCACACCCGGCACGCCGGGGATATTGTCGGAAGGATCCCCCGCAAGTCCTTTGTATTCTGGGAGCGAGCGGGGCGCAAAGCCGTAGCGCTCGCGGACGGCCGCTTCGTCAAACCACGCGGTGTCTCGAACACCTTTGCGCATTGTGTACACCCGAACCTTCGCACCCGCCACAAGCTGAAGCGTATCGAGATCGCCCGAGACAACGACGATGTGTGCCTGCGGAAGCGCCTCGCGTAGCTGCGCGACAAGGGTGGCAATGATGTCGTCCGCCTCAAAGCCGGGCACAGCAAGCACAGGGATGCCGAGTGCCGTAAGGAGCTCTTTGGACGCCTCAATTTGCCGCGCAAGTGCCTCGTCCATTTCCTTACGTCCCGCCTTATACTCCGCGTACGCGTGGTGGCGATGCGTCCCGCCGGGCAAATCATACGCGGCAACCATGTGCGTCGGGCGCACATCCTTCACGAGAGCGCTGAGCATACTCACTAAGCCAAAAAGCGCCCCCGTCGGCTCGCCGTTTGGCGCGGTAAATTGCGGCAAAGCGTGGAAAGCGCGGTGAATGATCGCGTGAATATCTAAAAGAGCAATGGTGGGGCTCTTCCCGACGTCGCGGTGCGCGCGTGAAGTCGCGGAAGCGGTGGGTGTTGCGCGCTTTTGCGTCATATAGCATCGGTTGGCAATAAATGGGGAGGAATACTGTCATACACGCTCAGCGACCGGCGCGCCGCTTCCTCTCCTTCTTCCGAAAAAACAAGCCACACAAAAGGCCGCGGCGCCGCGCGCCACACAAAAAGAGCGCGCTCAGGCCACTCAACAAACGAGTATCCTTGGGAAGGAACACTGCTCCAAAACGGCAGTTTCGCCACTTCCCCTTCGCTGAGGCGATACCAATCCCAATGCGAGACCTCGCACCAAGAGGGATGTGCAACGGGATAGCGCCGCTCCAACACAAAGGTTGGACTTTGCACCGCGCTGCTCTCACCTCCCAGCGCCGCAACTGCTCCCCGCACAAAACTGGTTTTACCCGCTCCCAACGGCCCCGAAAGCGCAAACACGGAAACGGCTGGAAACGCCTCAAGAAGCTCGCCCGCGACTTCCCTCCATGCTGTTTCCTCAATGCCGCCCCTTTGCAAAAGAGGCTTCCCCAACGCGGTGCTCATACTCGTATGCTACCATACACGCGATGCCGCAATTTGATGATAGGGACCAAGAGAAAAAACTTGAAACCCTGCGAAAACAAGAAGAGGAAGACCTCGCGCGCATCCTTTCGCAAAAGTATGGCGTGGGTTATGTGGACCTCACCCGTATTCCTATCGACACAGACGCCCTGCGCCTTATTCCAGAAACAACCGCGCGCGAAGCGGAACTTGTACCCTTCAAGGCAGTGCGTAAAAAGATCTGGCTCGCGGCGAAATCGCCCGCTGCCCCCAAAACTCGCGAAGTGATTGATTCTCTTGAGCGTCGAGGCCTGCAGGTAATGCTGTTTATGGCTTCCCGAAACAGTCTGGAGCATGCGTGGGAACGCTATAAAGACCTCACTTTTGCGGTTGAGACAAGCGCGGGGGTGATTGACATTTCTCAGGAAGAAATTCAACGGGTCATCACCAATATTCGCACCATTGAAGATGTCACGGCCCTGATGCAGGAAACAGCCGGCACGAAGCAGGCATACAAAGTGTCGCGCCTTTTGGAGGTTGTGCTTGGTGGAGCACTCGCGTTGCGCGCTTCTGATGTGCACATTGAGCCGGAAGAAGAAGCGGTTCGGCTGCGCTTTCGGCTTGACGGCGTGCTTACCCCTATTACCACAATGAGCCATGAAACCGCCCGATTGTTGGTCCCCCGCCTCAAACTGCTCTCAGGAATGAAATTGAACGTGACCAACGCTGCGCAAGACGGCAGGTTCACCATCCGCGTGGAAGACAAAGAAATTGAAGTTCGCGCTTCGGCAATTCCCGGTAATTATGGCGAATCGCTCGTAATGCGCATTTTGGATCCAACTTCTCTGCGGATTCCCTTAGAGCGGCTAGGGATGCACCCTGTGTTGCTTGAGCGGATGGAGGCGGAAATTTTGCGCCCTAACGGGATGATTCTCAACACAGGGCCAACAGGATCGGGAAAAACCACCACCCTTTACGCTATTCTCTCGCGCATCAAGCGCCCCGAAATTAAAATCATTACCATTGAAGACCCGATTGAATACCACCTCGAAGGCATCGTACAAACGCAAGTTCAGCGCGGAAAGTACACCTTCGCGCAAGCTCTGCGCGCCGCGCTTCGGCAAGATCCCGATGTGATTATGGTCGGCGAAATTCGCGACCCGGAAGTCGCAGACACCGCGGTGCAAGCCGCACTCACGGGGCACCTCGTCCTTTCCACTTTACACACCAACACAGCCGCCGGCGCCATTCCTCGCTTGATCGGCCTTAATGTGAACCCGCAGGTTATCGGCTCAGCGGTAAATGTTGTGATGGCGCAGCGCCTCGTGCGGGTTTTGCGCCCCGAGTGCCGTGTTGAAGTGCCCCTTAGCGGCGTCTTGAAAGATTTCATTCAGCGGGTCATTGATTCTCTTCCTCCCAATCCCGCCTACCAACCCAAGCAAACGGAGGTACATTACATTCCCAAGCCCGGCGGCGAGTGTCTCACGGGGTATAAGGGGCGTGTTGCCGTGTTTGAGACGGTGTTTATGGATGAAAAAATTGAAACACTCGCCGCAAAAGGCGCCGGGGAGCGCGACATTCAAGCCGCGGCGCGCGAGCAGGGGTTTCTTGATATGGTACAAGACGGCGTGTTGAAGGTTCTCAACGGAACCACATCGTTTGAAGAGTTGGTGCGCGTTGTGGAGGTGGATCCCGCGGTGGCCGCTGCGCTGTCCGAACACCACAGCTTGGCCGCTTAAGCGGCGCCCCAAAGCACACTGTAAAAACCAAGAAACTCCACAACCTTACCCTTCGGACGACGGATGCTTTGAAGCAATAAAAGGCGACCTGTCTTCCTGAGGATGCGCCCAGTAGGGTCCGCAAAAGCAAGCGCGGGGACCAGGCGGTCCTTGCGAAGAAGGCCTCTTACGCCATGCGCGGCGTTGCCGTCCGAAGGGCAAGAGTGTGGAGCACTCGCTGTTATGATAGCATACAAGGAAGCCCTTGCAAAAACAACAGCGTGTGCGATTTTGTGTGCTCTCACCATTTAGACATATGGAAAAAAACTTGTCAACCCCCCCTGAGGCCCACCTCGATAAGACCCTCCGACCCGCTTCGTGGGATGAGTATGTGGGGCAAGAAACCATTAAACGCAATGTCCGCATTCTGCTTGAGGCTGCCCGCTCGCGTGGCCACCCTCCCGAGCACCTCCTTTTTTATGGGCCTCCGGGGTTAGGGAAAACCACGCTGGCATACCTGATTGCCAATGAGCTTGGGGCCCAGCTTCGAGCAACTTCGGGCCCGGCAATTGAGCGGGTCGGTGATCTTGCTGCCATTCTCTCGAACCTTGAGCCCTACGATATATTGTTTATTGACGAAATCCACCGCCTTCCCAAAACCATTGAAGAGGTTTTGTACCCAGCGCTTGAGTCAGGAACCCTTGACCTCATCATTGGAAAAGGTCCTTCGGCGCGTACGGTGCAATTGTCGCTACCCCCGTTTACGCTCATTGCCGCAACCACCCGCTATGCGGGGCTTTCCGCCCCGTTGCGGTCGCGTTTTTCGGGGGGAACCCACCGCTTGGAGTTTTATTCCCTTGATGAGATGGTGCAAATTTTAACGCGATCCGCGGCGCTGTTAGGCATCACCACCGACGCCGCCACGCTGCGTATCATCGCCCTGCGCTCGCGCAGTACGCCGCGCACGGCAAACTTCCTCCTTAAGCGCGTGCGCGACTTCGCTGAAGTCCACAATCGCCCGCTTGACGACGCGTGCGCCACGGAGGCGTTAGAACTGCTTGGGGTGGACGAACGCGGCCTCACTGCCGAAGACCGATCTATCTTGCTCGCTATTATCGAGCGTTTTGGCGGCGGCCCTGTCGGGCTTGCCACGCTTGCCGCCGCAGTAAGCGAGGAAGAAGAAACGATAGCGACCGTTCACGAACCATACCTGATGCAGTTGGGATTCCTTGAGCGGACGCCGCGCGGCAGAAAGGCTACCCCTCTTGCGTATCAACACCTCAACTTCACTATCCCGCAGCGGGCGCTCCTTTGAACAACCAACCCCTCTTGGCAGCACGGCACCAAGGCGGTAAAGTGGCATTATGGCTGGTCACAACAAGTGGTCAAAAATCAAACACAAAAAAGCCGTCGCCGACGCCAAAAAAAGCCGAGAGTTTTCGCGCCTCGCGCTCCTTATTACCGCAACAGCGCGGGAAGCGGGGAGCGCTGAGGCTCCTTCCGTGCGCGCCGCAATTGAAAAGGCACGCGTGGCGCATGTACCCAAAGAAAACATTGAGCGGGCGCTTGCCCGCGGCTTAAGTGCAGACGCGCAAGCGCTGGAATCAGTTACCTACGAAGCGTACGGCCCCGCCGGCGTGGCGTTGATTATCGATACCCTCACGGACAACCGCAACCGAACCGTCCAAGAAATCAAGCACATTCTCACAAAACACGGCGGTTCTCTCGGCGCCCCCGGATCGGTGCAATGGGCATTTACAAAAACTCAAGAAGGTTGGGAGCCTACCACGACAATTTCCCTTTCCCCGCAAGATGCTGAGCGCCTCAAGGTGCTCCTTGAGGCGCTTGAGGAGCAGGATGATGTCGAAGCTGTCTTTTCCAACGAGGCTTCTTCTGAAGCGGACGCATGAGCCAAAAGCGCGTTATTGCCGCCTTTGATCCAGGGTACGATCGGCTGGGTGTCGCGGTGCTCTCGGGCGATGTTCACTCGCCAACATTGCTTTTCACCCGCACCCTGCGCACTGAGCGCTCGTTGGAACACGACGCCCGGCTGTATAGCCTCGGGAAGCAGGTGGCTCACGTTCTTGCGGAGTATCAACCATCGTTGTGTGCGCTGGAAACCCTTTTCTTCCAAGTTAACAGGAAAACCGCCCTTGCGGTTGCTGAAGCCCGGGGGATTATCCGCTATGAAATCGCGCGCGCTGGAGTGCCGCTCGTGGAACTTTCCCCGCAAGCCGTGAAAATTGCAGCAACCTCGGACGGGCGAGCAAGCAAGGAAGCTGTGGAGCGCATGGTGCGCCGTTTGACACGCATGGACAACAACGCCCAACTGGGAGACGACGCCATAGACGCTATCGCGCTTGCTATTGCAGCGCTCGCCCACGCTCCCCGCCTTCAACAATAACGGGCGAGTTATCCACACACAGGATGTTGCGTTTCCCGTCCAATATGCTATTTCTCGTGGGAAGCTCAAACGAGCTAGTTACCACATTAACCAATGCATAACTTCGCGTTATGGGGTTTTTCACCTTTTTAGCGTCTTATCCGCTTGACGCCGTTGCGCAGTGGGTTGCGTTGTTCGCGCAAGACGATGACGAAGCATTGTTCGACGAAGAAGACGATTCTCTTTCCGATGATGTGTTTGCCGAGGGTGAGGAGGATGAAGAGCAGGAAAACGAGTTTTTTGACGACGAGGACGACGAAGACGAATTTAACGACTTCGACCTCAACGAAGAAGAGGAGTAACACCGCGCGCTAGTGTGCTAGTATGAGCACACTATGCGTGGAGGCGTGTTGCGGTTCAAGAGAACGATTGCCCGCTTGGGGTGGGGGAGGTTGTTGGTGCGTCTGATTCTCTTTTCTTTTTCCTTGTTGTTTATCGTGGGAGGGTTGGGTCTTTTATGGGTGGCTTCTTTGCCGATTCCTGATTTAGACGCGTTCCGCGCGAGAAAAATACAGCAGTCGTTGAAGTTGTACGACCGAACCGGGGAAGTGCTCCTGTACGAACTCTATCAATCAACAAAGCGCACCGTCGTTCCCGCAGACGCCATTGCGCCAGCAATGAAGCAAGCGGTTGTCGCGATTGAAGATAGCGAGTTTTATGAGCATCACGGCGTTCGCCCCCTTGCTATTGCGCGGGCGGTGCTCGCGAATTTGTTTTCCCTCTCGTTTGAACAAGGAGGTTCCACCATAACCCAACAGGTAGTAAAAAACACCGTGCTTGTCGCCGACAAATCAGTCGTCCGCAAGGTGAAGGAGTGGGTGTTGGCGCTCAAATTAGACGCCCACTACTCAAAAGACGAAATCCTCACCTTCTACCTCAATGAGACCCCGTTTGGTGGGACTATTTATGGCGTGGAAGAAGCCGCGCAAACCTTCTTTGGTAAACACGCAAGCGAACTCACTCTCGCACAAGCGGCGTATCTCGCCGCTATACCGCAAGCCCCCACCTACTACTCCCCTTACGGCACCCACCGCGACGCTTTAGAGGCGAGGAAAAATCTCGTATTGGAGCGGATGCGGGAGTTGGGATTTATTTCCCCCCAAGAATACGAAGCCGCTCACCAAGAAAAGGTTACCTTCCTGCCGCGCGGAAGCGAGGGTATCAAAGCCCCACATTTCGTGTTTTATACCCAAGAATGGCTTGAAGAACGCTACGGCCGATCGTCTTTGCAAGAAAGCGGCTGGCGCGTTATTACCACACTGGATTGGAATCTCCAGGAACAATATGAAGCCATCACAAAAGAGCACGCTTTGCGCAATGAAAAAGAAAACAAGGCAAGCAACGCTGCGCTAGTCGCGCTTGCTCCCCAAACCGGCGAGATTCTCGCAATGGTTGGCTCCCGCGACTACAACGACGAAGTGATTGACGGCGCGTTTAATGTGATTACCGCCCGCCGCCAGCCTGGGTCCGCCATTAAACCTTTTGTCTACGCGCAAGCATTTCTCAAAGGTTTCACGCCGCAAACTGTGGTGTTTGATGTTCCCACCCAATTTTCCACCGCCTGCTCCCCTCACGATCTCACTAAAACCTATCCGTGCTACGCACCGGAAAACTACGATAACAAGTTTCGCGGGCCAATAACATTTCGCGAAGCGCTCGCGCAATCGTTGAATGTTCCGTCTGTGAAGGTGTTGTATCTTGCCGGTATAAGCTCAGCGCTCAATTTAGCGCACACGATGGGACTCACCTCGCTCGACCCCACCGATACCCGCTACGGCTTAACGCTGGTGTTGGGAGGCGGTGAGGTAACCCCTCTTGAGCTTGCAAGCGCCTACGGCGTGTTCGCAACCGGCGGCGTTCGCGTGGAGCCGACACCCGTCTTGCGTATTGAATCTTCCACAGGAGAAGTAGTATGGGAAAATCACTCGGAAGGCCGCCGAGTTTTACCAGAAGCTATTGCCGCAACGATAAGCAGTATCCTTTCCGATAACGAAGCCCGCACCCCCGCGTTTGGACCCAATTCGCCTCTCTACTTCCCCGACAATTTCGTGGCCGCAAAAACGGGAACCACCAATGAATACCGAGACGCGTGGACGATGGGCTATACCACATCCGTCGTGGTCGGCGCGTGGGCGGGCAACAACGACAACACCCCAATGGAAAAAAAGGTTGCTTCATATCTTATTGCTCCCCTTTGGCGCAAGGCAATGGAAATCGCGCTGACGAAATACACAGATGAGCCGTTTCCTGAGCCGCCGCCCCCGCCAACGGAGGTCAAGCCGATACTGCGCGGTGTGTGGTTAGGAAACGAAAGTTATGTTGTTGACACCGTTTCCGGTAAGCTTGCAACTCCCCTCACTCCTCCCGAGACAACCGAAGAGCGGTTTATTCCTTCTGTTCACAGCGTTCTCCATTGGGTTGACAAAGATGACCCTTTGGGCCCGCCACCACAGAATCCCGCAAACGATCCGCAGTATCCCTACTGGGAAGCCGGTGTCGCGCGGTGGAAAGAGCAAAACAACATCAACGACAGTTTGTTTGCCCCAAAACCAACCGACTACGATGATGTGCACACGCCGGAGAATCAGCCGATCGTCGTCGTTTTGGAGCCAAAGCCGAATGCAACGCACCACGCCACGCACGCCCTCACTGTGAGCGTTAACGCGACTGGAAAATTCCCCCCTCGCGCAATGGAGGTGTATGTGAATGATGTGTTTGTCGGCAAAGACGAAACTCCTCCACTTTCCTTCACCTTCACCCCTGCAGACTTTTCCTGGATAACCCCAGGAAAGGCGGAGGTGCGTGTTCGCGTCATTGACGAAGTGTACAACAAAAAAGAAGCGCAAGCCCTCATCAACATAACGCCATAGCACCAAAAAGAGGCACTAGCGTATGTCGCGCACGAGCGCGCCGGGAATTTCGTCACGCACGCGGCGCAAAATGCCTTGTTTATTGAGTAAAATCTCCGAGCGCTCAATTGGATGGACAGACAGTATCACCGTTCCGCGAACTACCTTGATGTTTTCCAAAGGAACCGTGATGCCGCAAACCTCAAAAACCATGTCCCGCACCGCGCGGCGCACGCTTTCGTTCGGCGGTGTAAAACTAGCGAACTTGGCAAGGTAGTGCTGAATGGGGTTGTAACTCATACCGCGCTTTAACGGTTCATTGGCATTGTAAGATATCGGTATGAGCTGTCTCCTTCCCCGGTTATAACAAGGGGTTTGTTTCCCCCCACAAACTGCAGAATGACGCGCTGCGCGGCAATGGGTGGGAGTCCTTCTTGGAGGTAACGTAAATTAAATCCCACCTCCTGCGGATCGCCTTCTACGGCCGCGGCAACCTCCTCTTGCACCTCGCCCACCTGCTGGTTGGACGCGAACAAGCGGATCACTCCTGCCGAGGGATCCACGGTGAGACGGACATAGGAAAATTGATCGGAAAAAATAGCGGTTCGTTTCAGCGCGTATGCGAACACCTCTTTTTCAATAACAGCCTTGGTGGCAAATGTGGTGGGGACGACGCGTTCATAGTCGGGAAAAGTTCCTTCAATGAGGCGTGTGGTGTAAACAAACCCGTCAAACGAAAAGCGGCACTGCTTTCCGTCTGTGTGAATGGTGGCGGAGCTTCTCTTGTTGAGAAGCCGAAGGACGCTCGCGGCAGACCGTCGGGGAATAATAATTCCTTGAATTGGATCACCCCTTTCCAGCGACACACGCTTTTCAGCAAGCCGAAACGAGTCGGTTGCCGCCGCAAGCCCTTGTGTTTCATCAAGGTTGCAGTATATACCGGTCAACTCCGGTTTTATGGTGGATGTGGCAACCGCAGGAAGCGTCGCTTCAAATATATTCATCAATACCTCCCCTTCAATTCCCCGCTCTCGTTGTTTTGTTTGAAGTGAAGGAGGAGAAGGGAAATCGTCCGAGGCAAGCGCCCGTAGTTTTGCCTCACCAACCTGCAAAACGCCGTCTTTAAGCGAGAGAGTAATATGTTCCCCCTTACTTGTGCTTACTACTTGGGAAAACACCACACCAGGAACAACCACTGACCCCTCCCCTTCCACCTTCGCGGGAATGGATGCTTCGATAAATTCTTCCAGGTTTGTCGCTCGGAGTGTTACCCCTTTTTTCTCAACAAGAATTTGAACGCCAGCAACCGCGGGAAGCGTTGTTGGGTTCCCGGTGAATCGCTCCACGACCGCAATGCGTTGCGCCGCTTCTTCTCGAGGGAGAATCACGGTGAATTTGTCCATACTTCATTAAGGGTACATGAGTTTGACTAAGTTGCAATAGTAAGCGAGTATGGGGTGTTGTGTGTCGAAGTATCGAAAGGTTTGTAGATATACAAAGAGAAACTTTGTTAGGGGTGTTGATAGGGGGATGAGAAGAAAATCGTTTATTTTTTCAAGAATAATCATTCCACGAACGAAGTAAGGTTGTGGGTAGGGTGTGAAAATTTTTCTTGAAGGTTAATGAGGTTGCAATCGTTTCCAGCATACGACCACCCAAACCCCATCTATTACCGCCGCGTGCCCACTTTCCCCACACAACCCATTCCCCCATATGGTTATCCACTTATCCACAAAACTATCCACATCCCTAGACGGACTCGCTCCGACCTACACCTAACAAGCAGCCTAGAAGGTAAGGAGGGTGCGTAGTTCCTCTATCTGACTGCGAAGCATCGGGTCGCGCCCAATTCCCTCGCGAATTTTGTCGTAGGAATGGATAACGGTGGTGTGGTCGCGCTTTCCTAACTTCTCTCCAATAGTGGGATACGACATATTCAGCAACTCCCGCAGGAGAAACATCACCACTTGCCGGGGGAGCACCGCTTCCTTCCGTCGGTTTTTATCATAAATAAGCGAGGGGTCAACGCCGTAGTATTCGGCAACTTTTTGCACCACTTCCTGCACACTCAAAGCGCGTTTTGGTTTGTGCTGGTCTTTCAGGATAGTTTCCAGCTCGCTCGGAGGAGGTTGGGCGCCTTTGATCTGCACATAGAGAATCACGGCGTTGAGTGCGCCTTCAAGGTCACGAATACTCCCCGGGACCTTCCGAGCGATAATGGAAAGCACGCTATCCGGTATTTTAATGGGCGCCAAGGTAACCTTCTTTTTGAGGATTGCAACGCGGCTTTCGTAATCCGGCTCGAGGATTTCCACCACCATTCCTTGCGCGAAGCGGGTGCGTAGACGCTCTTCGAGATTTTGGATGTAGTTTGGGTGACGGTCGGAAGAGAAAACAATTTGTTTATTGTGCTGGTAGAGGTGGTTAAAGAGGTGGAAAAGCTCCTCTTGCGTTTTTTCCTTTCCCTCAAAAAACTGAATGTCGTCAATAATCAGCACATCGTAGCGGCGGTAGCGCTCTTTGAAGGTTTGCACCATATTGTTTTGCACGGCGCCAACATACTCGGTGGTGTAGCGCTCGGAGGTAAGGTAGCACACCGAAAGAGCGTTGTGGTGCTGTTTAATGTAGTTCCCCACCGCTTGAATGAGGTGTGTCTTTCCGTAGCCGCTTTTGCCGTAAATATACAGGGGATTAAACGCGTGGCCAGGATGTTTGGCAACTGCGGTTGCTGCCGCGTGCGCCAGCTCGTTAAAAGGCCCCACCACGAACATATCGAAGGTGTAGCGGGGATGGAGACCGTCGGCGGAGATAAGGGGGGGCGTCAGCGGAAGCGTGCCCGGCTCGGTTGGGGTTGAGGGGATGCGCGGCCGCTGTTTCACCACGACAAACTCAACGCAACGAATATGTTCGTTGCGAGCACGCAGGGCCTTCAAAATCAATTTCTCGTGTTTGCGTTGGATCCACTCGCGTGCAATTTCCGTGGGGACGCCAATGGTGACGGTGCCGCCTTCAATGTTCACGATGGAGGTGCCCCGAAACCAGGTTTTGAATTGGGCCGGGGAAATTTCAAGTTCAATCTCAACCAGCACGCTTTGCCACAACTCGTGAGGGTTGAGTGAGGGGTGCGTCATAGTGTTGTTAGTATACCACCCTTGCACGCTGCGCAACTTGCGCCTTCGTTATTTGTGTGCTACAACAACTCACAGCGGTACACACGCGAGTATGCCAAAGCGAACCTATCAACCCAAACAGCGCAAGCGCGCCCGCACACACGGCTTCATTGCCCGCAAACGCACCACAAGCGGCAGAGCTGTTCTTGCGCGCCGTCGCCGCAAAGGTCGGGCCCGCCTTGCTGTGTAGCTCCTATGTTCCCTCGCCGGCGGCGCGTGCCTGGTGAGTGGTTTGCTCAACAAAAAAAGCAGCCTTGTGCTCCCTTGCGCCGGGAGCCGATCCCCCAAGGGGAGATTCTCATATATCCCCCACTTTCCGAAGCAACACCCCGGCCGCGTGTGGGAGTGGTAATCCCGAAGCGAGCGGTGCGCACCTCAGTAGAGCGTCATCGCGCCAAGCGCCGCGTTTATGCCGCGGTAGCGCATTGCGCGAGTGCGGCGCCCCCTGCTGTGTATCTTATTCGGGTGGGTAAAGAGGTTTTATCAGCCCGGTTTCACGACCTTGTTGATAATATTTGCCGCGCCCTCGTGCGCAAAGCGACAAACAGTAACGGCGCCATATCTCCTGAAACCAAGAAGGTTACGTAGTTGTGTAAAGTTGTTCCTCCCTTCTCTTTTGAGCGTTGTTGTTTGATTTGAAAAACGCGCCGCCTTAGGGTATCCTGCCTGAGATGGTTGAGTTGTTTCGAACCACTATTTACATTCCCTTGTATAACGCCCTCGTGGGGCTGGTTGCGCTCCTGCCGCACCACAGCGTTGGTTTTGCTGTCATTCTCCTTACGATTCTGGTAAAAACCGCCTTATTGCCGTTTTCTCTGAAAGCGGCGCGAATGCAAGAGATAATGAAGCAGCTTCAACCGGAGTTAGAAGCCATTAAGAAAAAACACAAAGGCGACCAGGAAAAACTCGCCCGCGCGACCTTGGAAGCATACCGCAAACACAACCTCAACCCCTTTTCAATGATTGTGCCGATTTTGGTGCAGATTCCCGTGATTATTGGGCTTTTTTGGGTTTTTTCCCGTGGCGGCATTACGCAGGTTGACGCCTCCCTCCTTTACAGCTTCATCAGCGCGCCCACTTCCATTTCCACCAACTTTTTCGGCATCGATCTTGCGTCGCGCAGCGCGCTGATGGCTGTGCTTGCTGGGGCGGTTCAGTTTGCCCAATTTTCCTTCTCAATGCCGAAACCCCAGCCGCGCGGCGAAAAACCATCGTTTGCTGAAGAGTTTCAGCGCACTTTCCAAATACAAGCCCGCTACCTCTTTCCGATTCTCATTGGATTTGTTGCTTGGACACTACCGAGCGCTGTCGCGCTGTATTTCATCGTGAGCAGTGTGTATCAACTCGGGCAAGATTGGTTTATTCGTCGTATGATGGCGCGGGAGCAAGCCGCGCGGGACAACAAACAAGCAGAAGCGGCCGCTCCAGCCTCATCGCGCGCTTCGTAACTCAACTTGCGTATGGCACACCACCTTCAACCAACTCCCCCCACTTCCCTTCCCTCCTTGCGCGAGGAGGCTTTGCGCATTGTGCGCTCTATGCTGGAAGCGGCTGGGTTTGCCCCCGAAGAGATAGTGTTTGAGGAAGAAAACCTACCGCACCCGGTTGTTGCCGTGCACATGAGCCAGGCAAAGATGCTCATTGGGCCGCGTGGGGAGCATCTCAAAGCGTTCAACGCGCTCGTTCGCGCCGTTTTGGAACGGCGCTTCGGGCGCGAAGGCCGCCGCGTGTTTGTTGATGTCAATCGTTACCACCACCAGCACCTTGAATCGCTCAAAGCAAAGGTGCGCATTGTTGCCGAGCGCGTGCGGTCGTTTTCCGTGGAGGCCGAATTGGCGCCAATGGGAAGTTATGAGCGGATGATTATCCACGCGATGTTTGCGCAAGACCCTGATATCACCACTGAGTCGCGCGGAGAAGGCCGCGCCCGCCATGTTGTGTTAATTCCCCGCAACAAACAGCGCTTCGCGCCTTGGGAATCAACTCTCCGCAACCAAGCGTGACGACTAAGCTACTTTCCCTCAAAAGCGGGCGTTGCGCGCCGCGTATTGGCCGTGCTTAGCGCCACTCTTCCCCGCGAGGGGAGCGCCGCTTATTCTTGGGCCTCTTGAGGTTGTTGTGCGGACGGGATGTTTTGCGCGGCTTCGCCTGATGGCTCGTTCACATCTCCTTTCAACAGCACATCCAACCGCACCACCCACGGCGTGAGCGTGCGTTTGTCCAAAAGCAAGAGTGCGTCTCCCTGCGCACTTGTCGCAACACTCACCACATCAAGGGGGGCCTGATACTCTTCGCGCGGATCGAGAAGCAGACGCCATTCGCCCCGCACCCCGTCGATCATTACGAGTTGGTCATCAAAATATCCTCCGCCTTGGTACCAAAAAATGATGTTGTCGGGCTCAACGCCACTGCGCGGCACGGCGCAAAACAGCGTGTTGCCCTCCTCCCCACCCCATACACACTTTTGCGCGATCGTGGAAAGGCCGGTGTCGATTGTCTCGTGTGAGGAAAGGTCGTGTACGAAAAGGCGCATTACTCGCCCGCGCCGCGCGCTAAAAACAAGCTTACTGCCGGCGGGGTTAATCAAGGCATCAAGCGTGTTGTCGGAGACGGCAAGGCGCTGGGCGCCCGTTTGCGGATCAATGAGAATCGCGACCCCCTCTTCGTCGGGCTGCGTGTTGGCGACAACCAGGATCTCGCGCGGGCCCGTCCAAACAATGTGCCAGCCCCGAACTTCTGAGCGCCACACTTCGCGCCCAGCTTCGCCGCGCGCGCGCACCACGAGGCGAACCCCTCCCGCTTCAAGGCGCTCCAAATACGCGAAGCGCCCCGACCCCGAAGGATCGTAGGCGAAAGAAACAACACCACGCGGCAGCGGCGCGGAAGCAAACTCCACGAGGCTTCCCGTGTCGGGGTCTTGCTCGGGGAGCTCGCGCAAAGGACCTTCAAAGGTGGCAAGAGTTCCCGCGCCGTCGGGCAAAAACTGCAAGGCAAGCGCGTCTCCCCGCGAGCTAAACCAGCCGCGCTGTGAGGCGGGGGTCGCGGTGTTATAGATGCGAGCAACGAGGCGCGCGCTGTCGGTTTCGTAGATGTCGCCGCTTTCGCGCTCCACAAAGCGTGCGCGCCAGCCGCGCGCGGAACCTTCCCAAAACCCCAGCGCCGAGACGGGCTTGTCCCACAACTGTAAGAGGGCGATTTGCCGCTCGGGAGCCGCGCTTGAGGTGATGAAGCCGCCTTCCCCTTCCCGCTCTTGCTGCCGCTCAAACGCGGCAATGGATCGTTCGCCAACCTCCGGAAACACGCTTTGCGCTTGCGGTGCTTCTTGTGAAGCGGACCCAAAGAAAAAGAGCCAACCCAACAAAGCGGCAACCACCCCCGCAACCACCGCCCCTCCTGTTGCGATGAGCCTGCGTTTTTCTTTATCCATCACCACCTATTTTCGCACATTTGCGGGGAATGTCTAGAAACAAGCCTTCCGCGCCGGCGCCCGCGCGGGGCCAAAAGCGCTTCCGTCGTCCAACAACAACTTGCGCGCGCAAGCAAAAATAAAAAGCCCCAACACACAAACATTCTCCCGCAATTTTTTAGTTATGTACGGGTCCTGTTGGCGAGTGAACGAGGAGTAGGAGTGTGTATAAGAAGTTCAAGAACATCCTTGGCGATGATGCAAAAAAAGCCGGTAAGGAATCGGACCTTACCGGCCGCCCCGTCCGCCTACGAAGCAGGCGGACGGGGGGGGATAATTTCGTTGAGCTGGATTGATGGATCCAACTCGACAAGTTCGTATCGTTTGGCGGTTTTTTTTGTTATTTCAATCGTTACATAGACACATAGTCCACCGCGAGGTCCCCTTAGTGGGCCCTCGTGGGTCCACCAAACCGCAAGCTTTACACTCTTGACAACGGAAGAGAAGTTGCGGATGCGAACCCACCCCAGCACTTCTTCTCCGTCTTTTGTGAACGCCTTTTGGGCTCCCCTGAGGACGGAGACGGGGACCTCGACGCCTTCAAAGTACCCAGAATCCTGCCACTGGTGCGGCAGACCCGCTATTCGAGCCAGGACGGTTGTATTTTCATCCATGAAGAACAAAAGAGGTTCCGCCTTTGGAAGAATAAGGGGCGGCGGCGGTGATGCCCACCTCTCTCTCACCTCTGTCGCGGAAACGTTGGGGGCGAGGAAGAAGAGGAGGATCAAAAAGAGGACTTGCAGGATTTGCATGTCGACCTCCTTGCTTGTTCTTCTTTAAAATAACAAATCTGAGAATTTTGTCAATGCGATTCACTGTAGCAGTTGTACAAGTTTTGCTTAGCTTACTTAAGAGAGGGTTGGTGTTGAAAGCGAGGGTGAGTGTTTTGTAGGAATGATCTTCCTTGAAACAAATGTTTTGGCATATGCCGAAGCATTAAGTTTTGTGAATTGTGAATAAGATGCTCTCATTAAGGACTTCTAACTGGAGACCCTTCCAACCCCAAATTGGGCGGAATCTTTATCTCCGGAATTTTCACCTGGCTCGTGCTTGTAGCGACTTGCCATATGTTGAGGTTGAGAATGTCGGGGTTGATGGTGTTGAGGATGATGTAGGTGCCCAAAATGAGAATGAGACCAAAGATAATCTCGCCTATGCGCCGCTTGGCGTCCACTTTCTCCGGCACTACTTCCGAAAGTATCCAAGTAAGGCCGTAAAAGGTTATCATCACGACCGCGAACGCGACCAGCGCCCACAGCGCCAAATAGAAAAGTTGGTTGAGGATGTTGACTATTTGGCTCGGTTGTGTCGCGTACTCCGTGACATCTGGAATATACACTAAGGGGACATATTCCACCTCTTTTTTTGCTGCTGGCCCATCTAGCGCGAGGGCGCTTGCGGGCGCGAGGGCAAGCGCAAGGGTAGCCACAAATGCCCCTGCGGCAAGCGTCGCGATAAATACAAACAACAAAGAGCGCGAAGCGGGCAAGCTTTTCATCATACGCTATGGTTCACGAAACACGATGGTGTAGGTGCTTTCTGCGTCCTGTCGCAGGAAGGTTTTGTGTTCAACATACAGCGAAAGGTTGGCGCGCGCGGGGCGCGTTTCGGAGGCGCGCAGGCGGATGACGGGGCTCGTGGTACGCGCGGGAGCGTCGTTGTACTCCCAGAAATAGGAAAGGAGTTCGTCATCGCGCCGTTCGGCGGCAAAATACATCGGCTCGGCAACCACCTCCGCACTTTCACGCGTCGTCACGAGCGAGTCAGCAAAGCGGTCGTAGCGCATCCCCAACAAAGGATGTCGCTCGTAAAAGATAATGCGCGGACGGCTATAGCGCACGGGAACAAGCGCCCGCGCTTGCGTGCCTCCCGGGGCGGTCGCGGTTACCTCCAGCACGAAATCGTAGCCAAACGAATCCGCGGAGAGCGCGACGGAATCGCGCCCCAAGCCGCGAATGGTCGGCAGGCTGGTTCTGCGCGCGCTCCACACAAACACTATGTCCGACGGAGGCACCACCCTCCCGTTTTCAACGATCGTAGCAACAGCGTGCGCCGCGAGTGTGCTTTGCGGCACGAGGCGCGCGCGGCCCGCATAGGTGGGGAAGGTATAGGTCCGCCCTTCCCACACCACCGCAAGCGACGCGAGCGATACAGCGGCGCTGCCTTCATACGCGGCTCCGGAAGGAAGCTCGACGCGAACGCCCACTTCTGCGCGACCATGGCGGTTAGGCATCGTGAGGTCGGCCGAAGTTAGAGCAACGCCCCGCACTTGCTCTTCCCCATCCACAAACCACGCAATGGTTGCCCGATCCAGCGAAGAGCCCGTGTTGTTGATGACGCTCACGCGCACCGTGCCGCCGGGGGGAGCACTCTCGGGCAGGAGACGCACCCCAACGCCACGGTTTGGGTTGGTGAGCGCGTCAAACGCTTCTAGGGTGCTTTGCGCGTGCGCCGGGATCAGAGCCGCGGAGGAAAACGCACCTGCGGCCGTGAGCGTGGCGGCAAACCCTGCGGCGCCAAGCGCCCGGGCGGCTATGGGGAGTGAGAAGAGCCGAAAGACGCGGCGCATACCGCCATTATACTGCACTTGGCGCAAAATGCGACGCATCCCCAACTGAACGCGGTGCATTGGCCGATTGCTGTGCGTTTTGCTGGGCGGCGCGCCGTGCGGCTTGCTCGGCAAGCTGTTTGCGCGCGACGGCTTCTAGGGCAAGCTGCTGGGTGAGTATTTGATTCATCCGCGTCTGCCATGCGGCAAACTCCTCAAGCCAGCGCTCGCGCTCTTTTTGGTATTTTTCCTCGTCTTCCTTGCGCGTCCGCCGCCACACGCGCCACAGCCAGATGGTGACCGTCGGGACGATGAGCCCGACATACGGCAGAGATTCAACAATAATCAGCCCCGCTGTTGCCCCGGGGTTTTTGCTCCACAAGCTCATCGGCGACACGCCGTGCAAGGAGAAGAACAACACAAACCCTACAAACACCCCGATCCACACAAGCGCGGAGAGCATTGTGAACATTATAGAAAACACCCGCAAGGCGCCGCTTGCGATCTTTTTGGCATGCGCTTTAAGCGATTCAGATGCGAAAAAGCTCACTACTTTCATTGCTATTTTCCTCAGCCCCATAAACACTATGGAACCAACACACCCCAAACCTGCGGACATCACACACAACCCCGCGCTCGCCATACTCATCACGAGAAACGCAGCTTGGATTCCATCCACCACAAACTCAACCGTATCCCCAACCTCCTTGATGGTTTGCACCACCATTTGCGTCGCGCCGATTATCACACCAAAAAAGAGAAACTGCGCCGTTTCCACAACGAGCGCGAAGATGAGAATCGGCACCATCAGCGCCGTGGGGAGTCGGTAGCGGAGTCGTGGTTGCGGGGGCATACTGTAATTGGTAGCGCTTGTCAGGGCGCAGCGCTAGGAATCAGAATCACTGCTTTCTTCAAGCGCCATCATTTCTTCTCGTGCTTTCTGTATCGCAAGAAGCTGGGAAGGATCGGAGGTGATGATTTGGTCTTCCGTGTAGGAGGCAATGATCTTAATAGCCACATGCTTTGTGCCGGCAAAGAAGATCCCCTCCCCCACATTGCTCTCCAAGAGGAGGTATTTTTCCTCGTTGGTGAGGTTAAACACCTGTTGCAGACGATCGATCGCGGTTGGGGATTGCTTCAACAAGAGTTGGATGGAGGAGTTTGTGATCATCGGCACTCCATAGGGGCTTTTCAAGAAGTCGTCCACATCCTGTGTGATAGTGGCAAGGCCGAGATAGTATTTGCGGCCGCGCTTGGCGATGCCGTAGAGGAAGGAGGCGGTGTCTTCCGATTTCATCATCCACCACGCCTCGTCCACCACCAACAGGCGCTTGCGCAAATCTTTGCGCACGGCGGTCCAAATAAAGTTGGTGATGATGTACATTGCCGCCGTCTTGAGCTCGTCTTCCATATCGCGCACGGAAAAGACGACGAAGTGCTTGTTGATGTCCACATTCGTGGGTTGGTTGATAAAGTTTGCCCAGGTGCCTTTCGTGTATT
This sequence comes from Candidatus Parcubacteria bacterium, assembly GCA_003694545.1. GTDB lineage: Bacteria > Patescibacteriota > Minisyncoccia > Phycocordibacterales > UBA12088 > J119. The sequence continues at coordinate 23,470 of RFKD01000023.1, forward strand.
TCTCAAGGCGCTGAACCAACGATTCCGACCCTTCTAGCCCCGCGAGCACGAGCGCGAAGTCAGACAGCAAGGGCGGCGCCATACCGGTGAAATCTGTTTCGCCCGTGATGTCTTTGAGGGCGTAGGTTTCGGTGAGCGCGCGGTCGATAAGGGCGTCTTCCTCCGGCGTGAGGCCACCCAGGAGAATGCGAAACAGTCCCACGAGGGAAATGATGTGCGAGCGCAAAACATCCGCCGGCGATTCGTCTTCGCGCGGCACGGGCAAATCAAAGGGGTTGATGTGGTGGCCCGAAGAAAGCGAAATATTAAAGTTGCGCCCCCCGGTTGCTTCGGCAAGGTATTGGTACTCGCGCTCCGGATCAATGACGATAACATCAGCATCAAACATCAAGGAGCGCAATATTTCGAGTTTGGTCGCGTACGACTTGCCCGAGCCGGATTTTGCAAAGGTGACGGAGTTGTAGTTTTCCATCGAAAAGCGATCAAAGAGAACAAGCGAAGAATTGTGGCGGTTGATGCCGTAGAGGATGCCGGAGTCGGCTGAAAGATCAAAGGAAATAAAGGGAAAAAAGGTCGCCAGTGGCTCGGTGTTGAGCTTGCTCCACACCTGTAATACATCCTGCCCCCCGGGAATGACGCTCAAGAATCCTTCTTTTTGCTGAAACAACGCCGGCTTGAGGTAAATCAGCTGGGATTCAAACATTGAGACCACCTCCGATTCCGCGCGGTCTAAATCGTCGGTGGAGTCCCCGAAGATGGTGAGGTAAAACCCAACATCATACAAACGCTCTTGCGCTTGCTGGAGGCGATTGCGCAATTGTTCCAAGTTTTGAAACGCGAGGTCCAGCTGGGGGTCGCGTACCATTCCTTTTTCTTCACGCTCCGCGATTTGCGATTCCACTTCTGCGACTTGCCGCTGGAGCTTTTTCAGCACTTCGGCGGTGTCTAAGGGATGGATATGGATCGAGAGATCAAAAACACGATCTAAATTGATAAGCGGGGAAAGCCACGATTCCGTGAGGTTGGCGGGATAGGAAATGATGAAATAACTTCGCGCGAGCTTGTCTCCAAGCACAAGTTCGCGGGGGGTTATTTTCAAGGCAGATGGGGCGATGACATCCTTTAACTCCAACGCGGCGTCTCTGTATAAATCGGCCGGCAGGGCGGCAAGCGGCGACGCCGCTTGCATAAGTGGGCTGCCGGTGCCTTGCGGCTTTGTTGTGCCTGGGGCGAGGTTTTTTATTGCGTCAAACAATCCCATACACGCAAGGCAAACTAGGTAATCTGCACGGGGCGCTCCAGCTCACCGACATTAAACTCTTGGTAGAATAGCTCAATGAGCTCCTCTGTTCCAAGTTGGGTAACGCGAATACTCGCGGCGCCCAAGCCAGTCGCGACGACATCCATCCTTTGTTCAAGCTGAAGGCGGTATTCCTCAAAAGTGTCGCGGCTTTCGAGCGGGTTTTTTTCGGAGGTTTTTTCAGCCGACTTCCCCAAACCTCCCAACAAGGGCACATTTGCCGCAAGCGGGGAGTCGTAAGGGATGACGGCGAAGAAGTGTTTGCTCATAATGTTGGTGTTTTCCGTGAGCGAGCGAATGAAAGAAATGTATTCGCGAACTTGCAATTTCATCAATTCTTCTTTTTGCGCGTAGAAGCGTTCTTCAAGGGTTGCCAAGTAGGGGCGTATGTCCAGCTTGCGCGACTGCACGAACAGCTGAACGGAAAAATCAAGTGAGTCTAAAAAACGCGCGAATTGGGAGAGGATTGCCATTTGCTCGTCGTGCGATTTAAGGGCGAAGTTGGTGGAAGAACACATACAGATGCCGCGCAGTCCTCCCCCGTCGAGCACCACCACGCCGTCGTGAATTTCTTTGATGGGGACGAATTCTTGGGAGCGCGCCGCGCGCGCCGCCAGGGGAGATTGTGAGCCGAACAAGGAAAACGCCATACGCTAGAGTTGGAGCCCAAGCTTTTCTTTCACTTCCTCTTCCTCTTTTTTGGGGCGGCTGCGGCGCTGGACATCCAAACGAAACGCCAGCTCGCGCAATTTGCTGGGGCCCGTTGTTTGAATGTGGGGGATGGGGCGCGTTGCGCCTTCCGCGCCTTGCGGCGCGGAAGGCGCCGCTTTGTTAGTAGGTTTTTGCCAGAGGTAGAGGCGGCGAGAGGTGAAAAACCAAAACGCCGCCTCCAGGACTTTCTCAAACGGCATCCCGTAGGGTTTCCAAAACGCGAGCGCGGCGCCGAGGGCGGCTAGAGGGACGCCTATCACAATCGCGAGAATCGGCGAGACCCAAAACCACAACATTGCCACAAACCCGACTCCGCCCGCGAGAAACACAAATTGGCGAAACGACAGGGGGCCGAAGATTTTTGCCTCCACCTCAATAAATTGGGGAACATGGAACTGCATACGCCTTTGGCGTAGTGTAGCAAGAAGCGCGCGAGTGCGTTTCCACACATCTCAACGCGCCCGTAAAAACCTACCCCCCGCGGCGCGCCAGTGTGGCGCGCCGCGGGGGGGGGGGGGGGGGGGGGGCGAGCC
>RFKD01000024.1 GCA_003694545.1 Candidatus Parcubacteria bacterium
CGCTGATCATTGTGCCGGCACTGGCAACGATCCCGTATTCGTACCTCGTATGGCGGCGGGTGCATCGCACGAAGTCGTGAACGGGGCAATTGGCGTCGTTGGGCGTGGCAGCGGTGCGCCAATTCGATAGTGCGCATCGCACTCGGCAAGCGTGTTGTGAGCGTGGAGAGCCGTATCTGCAACCGGGCCGCACTCGCCGGCAATACTGACCTTTAGCTTCCCGCACCGTGCCCCCGCCGACGTCAGGTGCCGTGCAGACGGCGGCGGGCCGAAAACCGTTGCTCCTCGCCGTCGGCCCGACCCGGCGTGACGGCGGGATACCCTCTATGCCACCCGTAGGTGATAGCCGCCGGTCTCGCCAGCGCCCACTGGCGGACCGGCGCAGTGGCGCGGTGTGATGGATATGGACATTTTTGGATATTGACATTCGCACCGTTGGTTTTTAAAATTACGCTGGCACCCTTATGTGCTGATTCCGTAGCGTTAGTTTGGTGGGCGTAGGAAATTGACACTGCGCGTGGACCGTCATAGTCCAGATTGGGATGGCGGCGTGGCGTCGGTGCGGGGAGCGACGACCGGTCCAGGCGGACATCCCACCGGTGGCGGGGACTGAACGACGTACTGAATGCTGGAGGACATGATGATGTTCGCTCATGGTCGCTGGATACCGATGGTCATTGTTGGGATGCTGCTGTGGCTCATCGGGTGGGCGCCGTCGGGGTGGGCACCCACCGATGCTGCCGTCGTGACGCCGCCTACCGGTGCGTCCTCGGACACCTTAACATTCACGTCAGGCGGGCAGGCGTTGCTTTTCAATCCACAGGGGATCACCATCTCCAACGGGCGGTACGCGCTGCGGGTCACGTTTGATGGGGCCACCGCGGTGGCGCCGCATGCTGCGCCGGAGAGTACACACGGGGGGACGGGCGCCCCGCCGCTGACGTGGGTCACCTATGCGAATCTGTGGGAGGGGATTAGCCTGACCTACGACCGGGGGGGCGGCATTGTGCGCAGCACCTATCACCTGGCGCCCGGCGCCGACCCGGACCGCATCCGGCTGACCTACAACCGGGCGGTTGGCATGCAGCCTGACGGCAGCCTGCGGATCGCCTTTGATAGCGTCGTGGTGCAGGAGAGCGCGCCGGTGGCGTGGCAAGACCTGCCGGGGGGGCGCGTAGCGGTGGCGGTGCGGTTTGTGCGGGTGGACGAGCGCACGCTGGGCTTTGCCGTGGGTGCGTATGACCCGGCCTATCCGCTGACGATTGACCCAACGCTAACCATCGCGTGGAACACCTTCCTGGGCGGGAGCGGGGATGACGGTGGCTACGCCCTCGCGGTGGACGGGAGCGGCAACGTCTATGTGGGCGGGTCGAGTGCTAGCACTTGGGGCGACCCGAAACAGGGACACAGCGGTTCCTCCGACGCCTTCGTGGCGAAATTGAATAGCAGCGGGGCACTGGTGTGGCACACCTTCCTAGGCGGGAGCGGGGATGACGGTGGCACCGCCCTCGCGGTGGACGGGAGCGGTAACGTCTATGTGGGCGGTAGGAGCGGGGCCACTTGGGGCAGCCCGAAACGGGAGCACAGCGGTAACGATGACGCCTTTGTGGCGAAGGTGGCGAGCGATGGGACGCTGGTGTGGCACACCTTCCTAGGCGGGAGCTGGTATGACTCTGGCACCGCCCTCGCGGTGGACGGGAGTGGCAACGTCTATGTGGGCGGGTGGAGCGGAGCCACTTGGGGTAGCCCATTGCGGGTATTCAGCGGTAACTACGACGCCTTCGTGGCGAAGGTGGCGAGCGATGATGGGACGCTGGGGTGGAACACCTTCTTGGGCGGGAGCGGGAATGACTCTGGCACCGCCATTGCGGTGGACGGGAGCGGCAACGTCTATGTGGGCGGGTCGAGCGATGGCTCTTGGGGCAGCCCGCTGCGGGGATACAGCGGTGGCCCCGATGCCTTCGTGGCGAAGGTGGCGAGCGATGATGGGACGCTGGGGTGGAACACCTTCCTGGGCGGGAACTGGTATGACTATGGCACTGCCATCGCGGTGGACGCGAGCGGGAACGTCTATGTGAGTGGGTGGAGCGGAGCCACTTGGGGTAGCCCATGGCGGGTATTCAGCGGTAACTACGACGCCTTCGTAGCGCAGTTGGGTAGTAGTGGGAATTTGGTATGGAACACCTTCCTGGGTGGGAGCGCGGATGACTTTGGCGCCGCCATCGCAGTGGATGTGAGCAGGAACCTCTATGTGGGCGGTAGGAGCGGGGCCACTTGGGGTAGCCCGCTGCGGCCATATGCCAGTGAATTCGACGCCTTCGTGGCGAAGTTGCCCTTCACCATCTTCCTGCCACTCGTGCAACGCTAGCATACCTGCGGTGTGGGCGGGCGAACGCTCGCCCGCACCGCATCATTTGTCCTATCGGGTGCAGAGCGTGCGTTAGTCACCAGCGGTGTACCAACCGGTCACCATTCTGGATGCGCACCTCGAGTAGCAGCAGGTGCGTATTCTTCATTCGTCACCGTCGTCTTAGCACCGAGAGGGGCGTATGCGACGGCACGATGATGGTCGTTGGTTGCTCTACTC
>RFKD01000025.1 GCA_003694545.1 Candidatus Parcubacteria bacterium
CACGGCGCATTTGGATGAGGGAAATGCGATTTGCCATTGACGCGTTGTGGTTGGATTGCGAGGGGATGGTGGTGGGAGTGGAAGAGAATTTGCGCCCTGATACTTTTCCGGAGGTGTTTAGCGTTGACGAGCCTGCGTGTGGTGTTCTGGAGGTACGGGCAGGGGAGGCGGCACGGCTTGGGGTTTCCGCGGGCGATCGGTTGCTTTTTCCGCGTCGCCGTGAGTCTTGGCATTGAGTTGTTTGTGTGGCATAATTACTGCAGGCTCCTGCGGGGCAGCCGCTCCTTGCGCCTCTGCGGCGCGAGGGGAGGAAAGTCCGAACGCGCCCAAGGCGTTTGCCTTGGAGCAGGGTAGCGGGTAACACCCGCCCGGCATCCAGCTTGGTGAGGCGGTGCCGAGGGATGCGAACAGAGACGCGCGAGCCTGAGAGGGGTCGCGGCGCGAGGCTCAACACGCAGCGCTTGCTTCTTGAGCCCTCGGAGGCAGGCGGTGAAACGGCTAAACTCCTACCCGCGCGCAAGGCCGCGCCTTCTTCTCGAAAGAGGGAGTGCCGCTTGAGGGGCGGGGCAACTCGCTTCCCAGATATATGGCTGCCGTCGTGCCTTTTGGCGCGGGAACAGAATTCGGCTTATACGCAGGAGCGCCTCACCCACAGCGCCGCGCGGCTTGTGCCGCGCGGCGCTGTTTTTCCCCATAGACTTTTCTCGCGAGCGTCGATATACTACACAAAGCCCAAGCATATTGCCGCAGTTGTGTGTAGCTTCCTTATTGCCTTAGAATGCTGGTTTATGAGAATGTGTTGTAATTTTCTTGATTGTTTGGGTTGCCAGAAACGCTTGTTGGTTGTGTTACAATCCTGAACACTACCTCCCGTAAAGCGTCTGGTTTGTTTAACTGTAGTAACACTTATTAGGTTAGGTAAGATTATCTTTTTCATTCCTATGCACACACACCCTGCCATCGCACACCGCCTCGTGCGCTGGGGACTCATTCTCCTACCCGTGCTCGCCCTTATTGTTTTGCCATGGGGCGTACTACTTCCCTTGAATGTTGGCAAATATGCCATCGTGATCCTTGGTTCTCTTTTGTTGGTGGCGTCGGGGGTTATTTTATGGCTCCAACAGCGGCATGTTGCGCTTGCGCGATGGTGGCCGCTATGGACGCTATTGGCTTTGCCTGTGGCGTACGTGCTTGCGACGCTATTTTCTCCCCACCCCACGAATTCGTTTTTTGGGGAATCTTTTGCCTTTGACGCGTTTCTCCCAATGGCAGTGGTGTCGGTTGTTGGGGTGCTTGCCGCGTTAATGTTAAGAGCCCGCAAAGAATTCCTCTCATTCTTCGCCGCGCTCTTTTTTGCCTATTGGGTTGCGTGGCTTTATGCCGCGGCCGTTGCATTTTATCCCCAACCTCTTGCGGTGTTGGGCATTGCTGTGGCGCCGACGCTTGTAGGCTCATGGGGATATTTTGCGATGTGGTCCGGGCTGATGGCTGTGCTCTCCCTTATCGTCCTGGTTGGTTTCACTTTCCACGAGCCCCGCGTCCGTCTGGCAATTGCTGCCACGCTTGTTCTTGCGCTTGTCGCGCTGGGTATTGCGAATGTGAGTTATCTTTGGTGGTTGGTGGGGGCGGCGGCGCTTGCGACTTTTGTGTATAGTATTACGACTTCGCGCTATATTCGCCCGTCTCATAACCCCCCTCATTCTGATGCGACGCGGGCGCAAGATGAGACCTTCCCGGCGCAATCGGCGGAGGCGGAATTTCGGCCGAGCGGGTTTTCTGTTGCTTCACTTCTCACCTTGGCGATAACCCTTGTGTTTCTCTTGAGCGGTTCGGCGATAAGCACGCCGCTTGCGTCGTTCTTTGGCATCACAACGGTTGATGTGCGCCCTTCGTGGCAGGCGACGGCGGATATACTACAGATGGCATACGGCTCATCGCCATTTTTTGGCGTGGGACCATCGCTGTTTTGGCGGGAGTGGGTCCAACATCGCTCGGTGAGTGTGAATACCACGCCATTTTGGAACACAGAATTCCTATACGCTATTGGTTTTATTCCTACGACATTCATCACGACAGGCATCATTGGCGCTTTGGCGTGGATCCTGATTCTCATTGCGTTTTTGTGGAGCGGTTTTCGCGTACTGGTGTTGCGCCCAACACCTGACCCGCTGTGGTACTTGTTTACGCTTGCGTCGTTCGTGGGGGGTGTATATCTTGTCGCGCTTGCCGTCATAAGTACGCCTTCGTTTCCGCTTATATTTCTGCTGTTTGTGTTTCTTGGAGTATTTTACGCGACACTGCGCAATCAAAGCGGCGGATACACAGATAAGGTCCTATCGTTTACGGAAAACCCTCGCTTGGGGTTTGTGGTGGTGCTGAGTTTGACGATAGTGTTCCTTGCGAGTGTGATTGGGTTGTTTGTTGTGGGGCAACGGGTATTGGCCGCGTGGTACACCACCAAAGCGCAACTTGCCACCACGATACAAGAAGCACTTGCGCATCTTGATCGCGCTTCCCGCGCGGCGGTCGAAGATGACATGTTTCGTTTTGCTACTGCCCTCCAGCTGAGTAGCATCAATGAAATACTCAACGACCAACAACTCTCCGATGAGGACCGGCGCGCCAAGTTCCAAGAGTTGGTAACTTTCGCTTTGCAAAATGCCCAGCAAGCTATAGCGTACGATCCGAAGGATTACCGTAACTATGTCGTGCTCGCGCAGGTGTATGAGTCATTGACCGCGTTGCAGGTTCCCGAAGCGTATAACCGCGCGAAAGAAGCGTACGAGAAAGCGCGCGAACTCAACCCCACTTCTCCCGAGCTTCTGCTTGGTCTTGCGCGGTTAGAGGTGGCGCGTAAAGAATATGACTCGGCAAAGGAGTACATCAATCAGGCTATCGCGCTGAAAGGGGATTATACACCCGCAATCTTCCTTCTTGCGCAAATTCAAATTCAAGAAGGGAAGACGGACGAAGCGATACGTTCGGTTGAGGCAACCACGCTCGTTGAACCAAATAATCCGCTGAATTACTTCCAGCTCGGTATCTTGCACTACAACGAAAAGAACTATCGCCAAGCGGTGGGTGCCCTTCGCCGCGCGGTGGCATTGAATCCAAATTATGGCAACGCGCTTTTCTTCCTTGGTCTTGCTGAGTATGAGCTTGGGGAGAAGGAGCAGGCGCAACAGCGTTTTGAAAAAATCGCTGAGCTCGACCCGCAAAATGCGCTCGTTCAGCGCGTGCTGCGCAATCTCAAGGAAGGGCGTGCGCCTCTTGCGCAAGAAAGCAGTGAAAGCGGGAGGCCTCCCGCGGTGGGTACGCTTGATGAGCTCCCGGTCAACGAGCCAAACGAATAGGAGGCGGGAGTATGCGTGAGCGAGCGCCGGAGGGGGGCTTTGCCTCACTGCTCCACAAAGGCGCGGCTGTGGTGGCGCTTCTCGCGCTCGTGAATCAAGCGCTCGCGCTGTTGCGTGACCGCTTGCTTGCGGGGTACTTTGGGGCAGGTGGGGAACTTGATATTTACTTTGCCGCCTTTCGCTTCCCAGACATTCTCTTTCTCCTTTTGAGCCTTGGCGCTTCCGCATTTATCACCATCCCGCTTCTTGCCGAACGAAAACGGGAAGGGGGGCGGGAAGCGGAAACGCGCTATGTTTCTCAGTGGAGTTTCCTTTTGGGCGTCCTGGGACTTATCGGTGCTGGGGCGTTAGTATTTGGCGCTTCATGGATTGCTCAAGTCTTTTTCCCAAGTTTCTTGCCTGCGCAACAGGAAGAACTTGCCAGGCTTGTGCGCCTTCTCGCTCTCCAACCAGGGCTTCTTGCGATCGCGGCTTTATGGAGCGCTGTCGCGCAGTGGCAGCGCGCGTTCGTGCTGTATGGGCTCGGTCCCATTGTGTATAACCTTTCTATCATTGCGGGCATCGTCCTGTTGGTGCCTTCTTTTGGTGTTGCGGGGGTGGTTGTGGGGGTGGTCGTAGGGGCTGTTGCGCAAGTTGTGCTTTTGGGCGGGTGGCTATGGCGGCGCCTGCATCTTTCTCTTTGGATGGGAGCGATATTGCCACCTATAAAAGAAGTGCGGCAGGTGTTGCGCTTGAGTGTGCCGCGGGGTGCGACGCTTGCGGTTGGGCACCTCCTCTTGCTCTTGGTTGCTTCTATAGGCGCGATGTTCGCGCAAGGGTCGGTTGCCGCTTTCTTCTTCGCGTTTGGCCTTGTGTCAGTTCCTTTAGCGCTGGTTGTTACGCCGTATGTGGCGTCGGTGTTTCCGCTTTTGGCGCAGGGTGCCGCTGAGAAAAACTGGGAGCAATTTGTGGAGGCGGTCATTTCTGCCACCCGACACGGGTTGTGGTGGGCTATGTTCGCAATGGCGGCGTTCATTGTTTTGCGCGCGCAAATTGTGCGCGTCGTGTACGGATCGGGAGCGTTTGATTGGGAAGACACACGCCTCACGGCGGCGGCGCTTGCCGTTTTAGCGCTCTCTTTGCCAGCGCAGGCGCTTATTTTGTTTTTCGCTCGATCGTGGTACGCAATGCAGCGGAACTTTTGGCCCCTGTTTTCGGCGTTGGCGGGCGCGGGGGTGGGCATTGCGGCGGGCGCGGCGGCGCTGTTTTTCGCCCAGAATTCTTCCGGCTTTCTTTTGTGGTTTGCGCGCGCAGTGCGTCTTGAGGGGATTGCGGATGCGCGCATTGTTCTTCTCGCAGGCGCGTATTCACTGGGGATTGTCGTGCAAGCGTGCGTGCTTTTAGCGCCACTGGTGATTCGTTTCCGTTCCATAGCCGTTGCGCTTGCGGATTCGCTGTGGCGCACCGCACTCGCGGCGTTCGCCGCGAGTGCGGCAATGTATCTCGCCCTTCACTTTCTCGCGCCTGCCGTGTCCCTCACAACCTTCGCGGGCGTGCTGCTTCACGGCGCTGGCGCGGGTATTGTGGGAGCGGCTGTGTACGGCGGGATGAGCCTTTTGCTCGGAGCGCGCGAAGCGCGCACGTTGCTTCAACTTGCGCGCCCTTGGCGCAGAGGATAGGGTAGGGTGGTATGCAAACGCGCAACATCGGCATCATAGCCCATGTCGATCACGGGAAGTCGACGCTCGCCGATCGAATGTTGGAGCTTTCTGGGGCCGTTGACAAACGTAAGGCGCGCCCGCAGCTTTTGGATATGATGGATTTGGAGCGCGAGCGGGGCATCACGATCAAAATGCAACCGGCGCGCATTCCTTGGCGCAACCCTGATATTCCAGGAGAAAGCGTCGTCATCAATCTCATCGACACGCCAGGACACATAGATTTTTCCTACGAGGTTTCCCGCGCGCTCAAGGCTGTGGAGGGCGTCATTTTGCTGGTTGATGCGACGCAAGGTATTCAAGCGCAAACGCTTGCGGTTTTACAATCCGCCTGCGAAGAAGGGCTTGCCATTATTCCCGTGCTTTCCAAGGTGGATCTTCCGACAGCTCGGGTGGACGAGATGCGCCTTTCCCTCGCCTCCTTGCTCTCTGTGGATCCCGCGAGTGTGCTTTTAGCGTCAGGAAAGACGGGGGCGGGGGTAGCTGAGCTTATGGATGAAGTGGTGCGCCGCGTGCCTCCTCCTTCCGCTTCACTCGAGAAAGAGGGGGCCGCCGGAGTACAACGGGCTCTCGTGTTTGATTTTCAATATTCTGAGCATCAAGGGGTTATTCTTTTTGTGCGGGTGTTTGAAGGGTCTTTTCACAAAGGCGACGCACTGGAACTTTTGATGGGAAGCGCGTCCTTCCAAGCGGCGGAAGTTGGCGTGTTCGTCCCGGAGCGCGTCGCGCAAGTAGAGCTGGAAGAAGGGGCGATCGGGTACATTGTCACTGGCATCAAAGAACCAGGCATAGCTCGCATTGGCGACACGGTTGCCGCGCGCGGAGCGCGCACACCCGCTTTGCGAGGATTCCGCGAACCGCTCCCAATGGTGTGGGCTTCGCTCTATCCGGAGAGTCAGGATGATTTCGACTATGTGCGCCGCGCGCTTGAGCGAATTCATCTCACCGACGCTTCCGTGTGGTATGAAGAAGAGTCGTCGGGAATTCTCGGGCGCGGATTTCGCGTTGGGTTTCTTGGAATGCTGCATATGGAAATTATTCTTGAGCGCTTGCGGCGCGAGTTTCACCTCTCGTTTATCACGACCCAACCATCGCTCGCGTACGAGGTTGAACTGCGCACTGGTAAGCGTGAGACGGTGCGCAGTGCCCACAAGTTTCCCGATTACGGGATGATTCAGCGCGTGTTGGAACCTTGGGTACGTGCGCGCATCATAACGCCGCCGGAGCACCTTGATGCGATTATGCCGCTTTTGTATGAATTTGAGGCAACGATGACCGATCTTGACGAGTTTCCCGACGGTAGGATTGCCGTTGTGGTGGAGATGCCTTTGCGCGAGCTGATGCGAGGTTTCCACGACAACCTCAAGAGTATCTCTTCCGGATACGCATCACTTTCGTATGAGCCGTTGGACATGAGAGAGGGGGCGCTCACGCGTCTTGATGTGTTGATCGCGGAAGAAGAGGTGCCCGCACTGGCGCGCGTGGTTCCCTTGCGGCGGTTAGAGGAAGAAGCCAAAAAGATTGTCGCCAAACTCAAAGAAACATTGCCGCGCCAGCTGTTCGTTTTGAAGATTCAGGCGCGCGCCTTAGGGCGCATTTTGGCGTCTGAACGCCTTGCTGCTTTGCGCAAAGATGTAACAGGGCATCTCTATGGCGGCGATGTTACCCGCAAGCGAAAACTGCTCGAAAAGCAGAAAAAAGGGAAAAAACGCCTCCTTGCAAGCGCTAAAGTGCGTATTCCGCCCGAGACTTTCAGCGCTATTTTAAAGGAAGGTTTTTAGAGGAAAAACGGCGGCATGAGCGTCACAATCATCGCAAGAGCAATGATTATGGCCAAGATAACACCCACGGTGCGCCAGACCTTTTTAGCTTTCGGTGAGTACATCTTTGGCAGTATAGGCGGAAAGACCTTTGGGCGCAAGGGATAAATCCGCACACCTGCGTTGTGTGTTAGGGTATGTAATATGGGTAGTCACCGTTTTTCTCTCGCTGTTTCCCGCCGCGTTTCTGCAAGGGTTCGCGTTGTGTGGCGTCTCGCGGCTTTTTCGTTTCTGACATTTTTGGGGGTGTGGTTTTTGTTTTCTGCATTTGGGCAGGGGCGGCAAGCGATGGTGTTGTATGAAGCCGCCCAAGAGCGGCGGGCCCAGCTTGCGGCCACACAGCAAGACTTAGAGCGCCTTCAACATCGTGCGAGTTTGTCTGGCAGCACCACACCCGGCGCTCCAAGGTACCCCAACGAAATCGTCGTGTGGTTCGTGGCCGACACTGCCGAGAGCGAGGAGTCTCCGCGCGAGCAGTCGGGCGTTCTTGCAAATTGGCGCGAGTGGTTTAGGATAGGAGGCGCGCGGGATTAGTTTAGTGGCAAAACGTGAGCTTCCCAAGCTCAAGTCGGGGGTTCGATTCCCCCATCCCGCACAAAATCAAGGAGTGCGACGCGAAGCGTCGCGCGACTATTGTTTTTATGTTGCCTAATAAACTTGGGAGTCATCATCAAGCCTCTGGCGTTTAAAAAGTAATTCTTGCTTCCACGAGCGTTTTATAGTGGTGCGGTCGTAAGGTTTACGGGTAGGCGAGAATATTTCCTAAAACAGCCCGCGGCGCGCGAGCTCGTGCCCCTGCGCAGTTTGCTCGATCCGCTGACGAGCACAATCAGCATCTTCGTATTTCGCAACCATAATTTCTATTTTGGCGATAGCATAAGAGAAGACTTCCAAGTCCCTTCGTCGATGGCAATCGTAATGTCGCACGTACGGTAAGCGCTCCGAAGCGTTTGAAATAAAAAGGGAAATAGCCCGCGCGCTCCACGAGCACTGCAAGGGTCTCGCGCGGGGAGCGCGAATAGTTACGGCAATTCTTCTTCATTGGTTACCTCCTGGTAAGTGCTTGCTGGAAGCAGAGCAGTAGTGCCCTTTCCGCGCTACCTTTCCGCCCTAGTTTAGTCTCGAGCGTGCTGTTATGTAAACGAAGC
>RFKD01000026.1 GCA_003694545.1 Candidatus Parcubacteria bacterium
TCCAAAGCCTCTGCGCGCCGCCCCAAAGCCGAAGCCGCGCAAACGCCAACCAATGTTCCAAGAGCAAACCTGACGGTCGCGCGCGACGAGTCTCGGAGTCGGCGTGACGCAATCCTCACTATTATAGGACATAAAGGACGAGTGAGTATAAGAGACATAACCGACGAAATCAGCGGCGTGAGTTCCAAAACTATCCAACGCGAACTTAACGCGCTTATTCGTGATGGGCTCGTTGTGCGCGAAGGAGAACGCCGCTGGAGCACCTATCGCCTTGCGGGGTAAGGGCAAAAAAGTCTGCTCCTCCTTGTCGGCATAGTTTTTACGGCGGCGCCCTTCGGCGGCTCCGGCTTATGGACATCATCGGGGCGTTTTTGCTGTTGGGTGTAGCCGGCCGCGCATTTTTGATGAACGGTGGGGGTGGGTAACGGAGCCGCCCTTTCATGACGCCGCAGATCACCCGATCGGCGGCATTCCCACTTCGCTCAATTTTGGTGAAAGGGTGTGTTGCGGAACTTGCGTCTCTTGGGCTTTTCTTATATGCTTTCCGTTTAGGCACCGCCGTGCGTGTCCTGCCGAAGTTATCCACATTTGCGCCCTCCTCAACCATTGCGAGGTGCGGTATACTTGTCGGCAGGCGCGCTGAGTCAAAAAAATGACAGCGTGTCGTGTTCTTTGAAAAAAGAAAAACGAGGAGGGAGTTTGTGTCGTGCTGTTGCGGCGCGAGAAGGGTAGTGTTCTGCTGCTTCCGCGGCGCGCGGCGGCATCCGCAAACTCTAAAAACGCGCTTTTGCGGTTGTTGTGCAAACGCAAGGGCGCAAACAACAGTAATCGGAGTTTGGTAGCGAGAACGGAAGCGCTGTCCCGCTCGCTCTTGTTGCGCGCTCCAGGGATGATGCGTGCTCAAAACGCGTCGCCTTTTGCGCGCAAGAAGAGTCCTGCAGCAAGACGGTCATACCAAACGCTTGGATTCGTTACCAACCCTTTCCTCACCACAGCGCGGGTCGAGGAAACGCGCTTGAGGGAAGGGGGTTGGTAAATAGTTTGGCTTCGGGTGTTGCGTTTCCTTAATTTTGATAAGGAGCGCGATCCCGGCCAGATTATTAGCGGCTCAGTTGCGCGGTTGGTCGATGACAACAAACGCGCGCTGAACCAAATCTTTGCGGTTATCGCGCATACGCGTTTTTATTAGCCATGACATTAGAAGGTAATGTGCGCGTATGCCAGTAACCATTACTTCACTTATGACGCTTACAAAATCAATCTCTTCCAAGGTGGTGGCAATCGCGATTGCCTCTGCGTTGGTCGTTGGCTCGTTTTTCGCCATCGGCCTGTCGCAGGCTCGCGCCCTCACTGAGGAACAAATCCAATCCATCCTGAGCTTGTTGCGCTCCTTTGGAGCTGACCAAACCACTGTCGCCAATGTTGAGGCTTCATTGCGCGGTCAGGCTCCTTCGGGCGGAGCTGGTTCGGGAGGTGCGTCATCTGTCTGCCCCTACGGGTGGCAACGCAACCTCGGGCCGGGCGACACGGGTGACGATGTTAAAAAACTCCAGCAGTTCTTGAACGAGCGCGGCTTTACGGTGGCCTCTTCCGGGGCTGGCTCGCCGGGCAATGAGAGCACCTACTACGGCTCTCGTACTGGCGCTGCGGTTAAGCAGTTCCAGGAAGCGTACGCTTCCGAGATTCTGGCTCCGCTGGGCCTTTCGCAGGGAACGGTCTACTTCGGGAACCGCACCCGCGCGAAGGCAAACGGGCTGTGCCAACAGGCGCAAACTGGTGGCCAACAAGGTGGCAACCAGGGCCAAGGTGGTCAATCGGTTCCGGGAACGGGCTTGATGGTTGCTCCTGGCACGCAGCCGGCAAACGGTCTCTTTGTTGAGTATGCTGCGCGCGTCCCGTTTACGGTCTTCACCGTAACCGCGGGCGCTGACGGCAATGTCACCCTCAACAGCGTGGTGGTGCGCAAGGCTGGCTCTATCAACAAGGCCGCCTTTGACGGCGTCGTCTTGCTGGATCAAGCTGGTATGCAGCTTGGCACCGCCAAGACCTTCAACGCCAACAACGAGGCGAGCATCGGCACGGCGGTAACCATTCCAGCCGGCCAGACCCGCACCTTCACGGTGGCGGCAAACGCTCCGGCTTCGGCTACCGGCCTCGACAGCTACGCTGGTCAGGTTGGCGGCATCTCGGTCGTCGGTCTCAACACTTCCGCGACTGTCTCAGGTTCCTTGCCGATCACGGGCGCGATGCACACCGTGAACGCGACCTTGCAGATCGGCACGGTCACCGCCGATGTTTCTTCCTTTGATCCGGGCGCAGCCCAGACAAAGGAAATCGGCACGACCGGCTACCGCTTCTCAGGATTCCGCCTCACCGCGGGTTCTGCCGAAGATGTCCGCTTTAAGAGTGTTCGCTTCAACCAGGTCGGATCCGCGACGAAAGAAGACCTTGCGAATGTCAAGATCGTTGTGGACGGCGTGAGTTATCCTGCCGAGGTTTCTACCGACGGCAAGTACTACCACGCTTCCTTCGGCAATGGCATCATGATCACCAAAGGCAACTCGGTTGATGTCTACATCCAAGGCGACATCGTTGGCTCTAACGCCAACGGCCGCACGATTGACTTCGACATTGAAGAGAAATCCGACATTGTCGCGATGGGCGAAACCTACGGCTACGGCATCCTGCCGACCGCGGGCGCCGGCTCGCAGTTCTCCAACACCGCAACACCGTTCTTCAACGGCTATGTGGTGACGGTGCAAGGCGGGCAGGTGACGATCATCCAAAAGTCTAACGCTGTCCCCGCGCAGAACATCGCGGCGAATGTGCCCGATCAGCCGCTGGGCGGCTTTGAGACCAACCTCACGGGTGAAGGTCTCACCGTTCAGAAGCTCTACTTCGGCTTCGACCTTTCTAACGCGTTCAACGCTAGCCACCTCACCAATGTCGTCCTTGTTGACGAAAACGGCGCGGTGGTCGCTGGGCCCGCCGACGGCGTGGCAAGCGGCATCGGCACGGATGGCTATGTCCTCTTCACCGACACGGTGACCTTCCCCACAGGCAAGCACACCTACACCCTCAAGGGTAAGGTTGCAAGCTCGGTGACGGACGGCACCACCATCACCGCCACGACGACGGTGAACTCCACCTACTGGGTAAACCCCAAGGGTGAGATCACGGGTGATTCCTACACCTTGCCGGGCACGACGGTGACGATGAACACGATGACGGTTAAAGGTGCGAAACTTGCTGTTTCAGTTTCGTCCAACCCGACCTCGCAAAACATCGTCGCCGGCGCGCAGAACTTCACCTTTGCCAACATCATCTTTGATGCCACTGGCTCTGGTGAAGATGTGCGCTTGAGCTCGCTGAAGATGACGCTGACGGAAACAAGCGTCACGGCTGATGATAAGCTTGTTGGCTGTCAGTTGTGGGACGGTTCAACCCCGCTCAACTACGGCTCCAACACGGTCAACAGCCCGGCCGCGGGAACGGTTACCTTCACCTTCAACAATCAGTTCACCGTGCCAAAGGGTACCTCCAAGACGGTTGCCCTCAAGTGCACCGTGCCGACAGCGGCTGACACTAGTGACACCTATCGCTGGGACTTCACCGGCTTGACCGACATCGGCGCTGTGACGGGAGTCATCTCGGGCGTTGCTGTCACTGAGACGGTTAGCCCCTCCGCTGGTGCAACCATGACGGTTGCGAACGGCTCCTTCACCGTTGCCAAAGCCGACGACAGCCCGTCGTATAAGGTTGTTGCCGGCGGGGCAACAGGGGTGACGATCGCGAAGTACAAGGTCCGCGCGACCAACGAGGATATGGACCTTCGCAAAATCGCCCTGCAGATGAGCACCTATGGCTCTGGAACAACCACGGAAGCTGTGTTCCAGAACAACCGGGTGTTTATCTACCAAGGATCCACCAAGGTTGGCGAAGCGCTCTTCACGGGAACAACTACCGTATCAACGCTTGACAGGCCTGTGCGCCTCCCGAAGGATCAGGATGTGATCCTGTCGGTGGTCGCGGACTTCGCGCCCATCGGGCCTTCACAGCCCGGCATCCAGGGTGCGTTGGTGCAGGTTGACTACGACGGCAACAACGCGTCGAGCACGGAAGCTACAGGCGGCGCCTCTGGCGCGACGGTAAGCTCCAGCTCCACCTCGGACACTGCCGTTGACGGCGTGCGGGTCTTCCGCTCGTTCCCGACGGTCGCGAAGCTCTCCGTGCCTTCCACTTCTATTGTTGCGGGCGCGATGGACTTGTACCGCTTCTCTGTCTCGGCTGATGCCGCGGGCAATGTGAAGCTCTACAAGCTCACAGTGAACCTTGCGACTTCAACAGGCAGTGCTTCATTGGGCACCACAACGGTGACGAACCTGAAGGTGTATGCTTACACCGACAGCGGCTTCACCACGCCTGTCTCCGGCTTCACCAACGGCCAGGTGGTCAGCACTATCACCGGCCTGGTGAACAACGGCGACAACGACGCGGTGCTCTCGAGCGTCCTTACCATCCCGGCTGGTTCCACCTACTACTTCCGCGTGGTGGGTGATGTAACCACGACGGCGGGCTCTAGCGGCTACACGGGTAGCATCACAACGAAGCTCTCGGGTGACGCTGCCTACCCAACTGTCGGGACCAACATGACGACTGCAACCTCTAAGAACATGGCGCAAGCCACGGAGGTGGATGGAGACACGAATGATGACTTCATTTGGTCGCCGGATAAGGACGGCAACACCGTTGCCGCGACAGACGACTGGACCAACGGCTATGGTGTCCCTGGTCTGCCGTCTGACGGCACGGATGTGACCACCTTGAGCAAGTAATCCTTCTCAAGAGGTCACGGCGGCTTGCCGCCAACGCGACTTGCCCCCACCTTTGGTGGGGGCAAGCGCGTTGTTGGGAAGCAAGGAGAACCAAGAACCCCACGAGCGCGGCACGCTTGCGAAGCGTGAACACGCAAAAACGCACCGCGCGAAGGCGTGAAGTCGCGAGGTGAAAAACGCACCTTCCTGTGCTACACTGTGCGCGTATGCGATCGTTTGTGTCTTGGTTGAGCGCCCAACCGCGCTCGCACCACCTCTTTGCTCTTGCCGCGGCGCTGGTTGCCGCAGGTGGCGTGGCGCTGTGGTGGAAGGCTCCCGCGCTTGCGCCGCAAACAATAAGCGAGGTTGCTTCTTCCGAGGCTTCCGCCCATGATAATGATGCGAATACGCCGCACGACGGCGTGCAGACCACGGGGGCGGTCGCGGGCTCCGTCTCTGCCGGCAACGCACAAGAGGGCGCGGGCGAAATTGCCGCAGGCGGAACCGAAAGTGCCAACCATCCTCCCGTGCGCCGCCCGATTGGCGCGGAGGCGTCGCCGCAGTTGCGCTCCCAGCTCGAGGCGGCAATGGCGGCGGCGGAGGCGCAACCGCGCAATCCGGAAGCGTGGCTGAACCTTGGCTCGGCGCGTAAAGCCGCGGGCGATTTGGAAGGCGCCAAAGAAGCATGGCGCTACGCCAATGAACTCAGGCCCTCGTATGTACTGCCGCTGGTGAACCTTGGCTCCGTGCTCGCGCTTGAGGAAGGGAAGCCCGAGGAAGCGCTGTACTACTTTACCCTCGCGCGAGAGCGCAATCCGTCGTATCTGTTTACCTACCAACAGTTTGCCGACATTTTCTCCGGAATGCGCGGCGAGCACGGACGAGCCGAAGCGTTCCTGCGCGAAGGCATCGCACGCAACGAAAAGAGCGCGGCGTTATGGTTGTGGCTCGGGGAAGTTCTTGAGCGCGCGCAAGGGCGCGGGGGTGACGCGCTGTATGCCTTTATGCAAGCACGCGCGCTCGCGCGCGATGACAAACGGGGCGCGCAAGAAGGCACGGAGCCCTATCAAGTGGCTGTAGCAATTGAAGCCGCCGCGAACGCGGGGGTGAAGCGCTTGGGAGGTGAGTAACCGCGGGGAGTATGCGCTATGTCTTCACGAAATCCTTTTGGCGGTTTGTGGGCGGGTTCGCGCTTTTGGTGAGCGCAGGGTTGGTTGTCACCCTTCTTGCGGCGCCGGTCGCACAGCAGGAATTGCAAGACCGCCAACAGCACAGCGCGCCCGCGGTACGCGAGGATGCGTACGGCGCTTCAGCGAGCGTTGGGATCGTTCTTGACGATCCTTCTGAAGGTGCGAGCCGCTAGCTTGGCGGCTTTGGCGTCTCAGATAAGTATGGATGCGGGAACGAAACACGCGGATCATTACCCCTCGGCGGGCGCGAACTTCCTTTTTTCTATGTTGTTTCTTACGCTCGTGGCGGGGAGTTGGGGCGCCCTGGAGGCGTTTGGCCGTTTGCCGCAAAGTTTGGACGATCTCGCGCCGTGGGAGATGGCGATACTCGCGCTTGCCGTGTTTCGCTTCACGCGCGTCATAACAAAAGAGGAAGTGGGGGAATGGATTCGCGCCCTTTTTCCTCCTGAAAAAGGCGGCGCGCTCGGGCGTACTGCCGCGTCGCTCGTGCGCTGTCCGTGGTGTTTCGGGGTGTGGGTCGCGTGGCTTTTTACCACCGCCTACCTGCTCATACCCTATGTTGCGGTTTTTCCTTTGCTGGTTATTGCTGTCGCGGGAGCGGCAGTAGCGGTGCACACGGCTGTTGGGGCGTTGCGCGCCATGATCCCGCCTTCGCAGGTGCAAGAAGAACGCGGATCCGTCCCAAATGCGTGCCGTTAGGGGGATGAGGGGGGTTGTTGCGCTTCGCGCGTATCCTTGTTAGGATGCGCGCGAAGCGCCAAAGACAGCCGGCAGGGCGCCTCTTGGTCGCGCTCAGAAGACCGGCCGAGGCCGCGTTTGGTCGAAGCGCGCCCCTTCTCTAGCGCTTCACATTACCCCATAGCTCAATTCTCTATGCCCATTACACGGGCGAAAAAACAGCAGATCCTTGAGGAACTCTCTCACATTCTCGAGGAGTCGCCAACTATCGCCTTTGTGCATTTCAAAGGCATCCCCGTCGCGCAGGAGCGAGCAATGCGGCGGGCCTTGCGCGAGGCGGGGGTGCGCTTGCGTGTGGCCAAAAAGCGCCTTATCGCGCGTGTCCTTGCCGAGCGGCAGTTTTCGGGAGAAATGCCTTCTTTAGAAAGGGAAGTAGCCATCGCGTTTGGCGGTGACGAGATTGCTCCAGCGCGCGAAATCGCAAAGGCGGCAAAGGCACTCCAAACCGGCGAACTCACGCTCGTGGGAGCCGTGTTTGAGGCGCGCTATTTGAGCGCGCAAGAAGCGCAAGCGCTTGCCGCCATCCCGTCGCGCCAGGAACTTCTCGCACAGCTCGCGTTTGTGCTCAAAAGCCCAATACAACGCGTCGCGATCGCCCTTTCGGAGGTGGCGAAACAAAAAGCTTAGCTGTTTTCCGCATTCTCCGGGCGACGCCGCGGGGGGATGCTATTAACCAATGTTGTTAGTAGACGCATCTAACCAAACATGTATGGCAGAGGAAACCAAAGATCAAGTGGCGCAAAACGCGCAAGAAGCAACATCACAAAAAGCCGCGCCAGAAGCGCAGGCGCAAACCCAAACATCTGCCGCGGAGGCACAGAGCGCGGCGGAGCCCCCAAAGGAGGTTCCGGAAAAATTCAAGGCGCTCATTGAACACATTGAATCGATGAGCGTCTTGGAGCTTAACGAGCTCGTGCGCGCCATTGAAGACCGCTTTGGCGTTTCCGCCTCAGCGATGGTGGCGGCGGTGCCAGCAGCTGCAG
The DNA here is from genome assembly GCA_003694545.1 of Candidatus Parcubacteria bacterium. Lineage (GTDB taxonomy): Bacteria > Patescibacteriota > Minisyncoccia > Phycocordibacterales > UBA12088 > J119. The sequence goes on from RFKD01000026.1 coordinate 7,726, forward strand.
ACGCGGGCGCCGCGGAAGCATCCAGCACGGTAAGCGTTGAACTCACCGACGCGGGCTCGCAAAAAGTCGCTGTTATTAAGGTGGTGAAAGAGGTCCTTGGATTGGGCTTAAAGGAAGCGAAGGATCTTGTTGATGGAGCGCCGGTGATGGTCAAGGAGGGGATGAAGAAGGAAGAAGCGGAAGAGCTGAAGGCAAAACTAGAGGCAGCCGGCGCGAAGGTAACCTTAAAGTAACCCAACGTCACGCATGGCAAGCCCGCACGGAGATGTTTTGGCGCTTCTCATGGGCTCGAACGAACGCGCGCGCGTCACGCGCGCGTTCGTTATCAACCCCGAGCGTGCCTGGAGCGCCGCGGCGATGGTTGAGGCGGTGCAGGTTCCGGCGGTGGTCGCGCGGCAAACCCTGCAAGCGCTTGCGAGCGCAGGGTTTGCCCGCGTTGCGCGTCGTCGTTCAGGCCCTTTGGCTGTTGAGTACGCGCCGTTAGATGGACCCGCGTTTGCCGCGCTGCGGGAATTTATTTTGCAGGTTGCGTTGCCTAATTTGACGCAATGGGCGCGCGAACTCGCTCGCGTCGGTGGGCGGGTGCGTCTTGTGGTTGCTTCCGGCATTCTTGCCGGCGACCTAACGCGCCCCGAGAACGAGACAACACCCGAGCTTTTGATCGTGGCGGACAAGGCGGACCCAACGCGGTTCCGGCGCGCCGTTGCTCGTTTGGAGCGTGAGATCGGGCGCGAACTAGCCGTTGCGCTCTTTTCTCGGGAAGAGTTTGCCTACCGCCGGAACATTCACGATCGAGCTTTGCGTGAAGTGTTTGAACGGCCGCACCGCGTTGTGCGCGGGTCTGTGGAGGCGTTTTAGTCTTTGCCGTCACCGCGTTTGATTATCCACACGCCGCCGCGCTGTAACGCGGCGGCGTGTGGTATACTGCCGCAAGAAGCTCCTCTCTTACTCTCCCTGTTTTTTGCTGTATGATTGTGGATGTGTGGACGCAAGTGCTTATCAAATCGTTCGAACAGCTGTGGCTCGGGTTTGTGTCGTTTGTGCCTCAGCTGGTGGTTGGGTTGGTGATTCTGCTTGTTGGGTGGCTGGTGGGAAGCGGCGCCGGGCGCGTTGCCGAACAAGTCCTCAACGCTGCTCGGCTTGACCAAGCACTGCGCGCCGCCGGCGCGACGCGCTTTTTAGAGCATATTGGTTGGGAGCCTTCGTTTGCCGTGCAAATCGGCAAGTTAGTTAAATGGTTCGTGTTTCTCGTGTTTTTAGTCGCGGCGTTTGATGTCTTGAACCTTGAGCAAGTCAATGATTTCCTGCGCGAGGTGGTGCTCACCTACTTGCCGCGTGTCGTGGTTGCCGTTCTTATTCTGCTCGCGGGCGCCGTGGTGGGCGACACGATAGCGCGCGTTGCTGAAGGATCGGCGCGCGCGGCCGAGATGCCCTCTGCGGGGTTCGTCGGCTCGTTTGCGCGTTGGTCTATTTGGGTCATTGCTATTCTCACCGCCCTCGATCAGCTTGGTATTGCAACCGTCTTTGTGCAAACCTTCTTCACGGGGGTTGTGGTAGCGGTGTCGCTCGCGCTCGGCTTGGCGTTTGGGTTAGGAGGGCAAGACGCCGCCCGTCGCGCCATTGAGCGACTTGAGAAGCGATTTAAATCCGAAGAGAAAAAATCTTAGCACGCTTTTAGACTGTCTCTTAATGCTACTTATTATGGCCACACGCGAAGGGACTTCTCCTCCCTCTTTTGACGACCAGAATTACGAAAACGATGTGCTAGAAGCGCTGGCGCCTTTTGTCAAAAGGGCCGCGGGGCAAGATCTCTCTGAGGAGGAGAGAAGTCGCCTCGTTTCCGCGGCAAGGGTAGAGAAAGAAATAAACAGTCAACATGCTTCATCGGTGCGCAATGAGGGCTTGGAGCGGAGGATAAAAGAGTTGGAAGAGAGGCTCGCCCGGTTGGCGGCAGAAGCAAGGGGGCGGGAGATCCCGAGCCCCGGTCGGACAGAGATGTATCCAGCCTTGCCATATGACCAACGCATGGAGGGCGCGCAAGGTCCTCATGTCGAGAGCGGGATATCTCCTGCAGAAGCTGCGCCGTCTGAAGGGCCGCCCACGCAGCTGTTATTTCCAGCGAGTCCTTCTCTCGCTTCTTCTCAGACGGTTGGCGTCACTCAAGGAGCCCCTGCCGCAGAACCTAAGACTCCCGCCATGCCTTCTGCCCCTTCCGTGGCGCCTTCACCAACACGGCGCCCACAAAGCGGAGCAGAGCTCGATCCATCGGTGAAGCAATTCATCGACAAGGATCTGCTTGTCCAAGAACGGGCCGATCTGCGTCGCCGGTGGCACGAGTTTTACACCACGGAGACCAGAAATGGTGTGCGGGTTCTTTCCGGACGCATCCCACAAGCAGAAATGCAACTGCGGCATCAATTGTTGCAAGCATACCGCCATAATGAAGCGTTGCGCTCTATTTTCAAACTCACAAAACGCAAGAGCATTAACTTGCGCGAAGTCGCGGAGATTGACCCTGGCGTCAAAGCGGCGTGTCAGAATTATTTGCGTGAAGTGCATGCCCTCAATGAGGTGCGCAAGGAGATTGTGGGTCTCGCGATCGTGCGTCGGGCGATACACGACGGCTTGCCGGATCCACACCGTTTTACCTCGCAAGAACAGCAAACTTGGCAAAGGCTCAAACAGGAGTACGAAATGTTCAGCAGTGAAATTCGCACCTTTGATCACGAACTCCGAAGCCTCACTGGGGAGTTGCAGACCTTGCGCGCCGAGCGCGGTCAAGCTCAGCAGGTGCGCGACCAACTCACACAGGAGCGCGACCAACTCGTGCAAGAGCGCTCTCAAGCCCAGCAAAGCGGCAACCAGCAGGAAGTTCAGCGCTTGGATGGAGAAATTCAAAAAGTGGAACAAGCAATCCAACAGAAAGAACAAGAAATCGCCCAGAAAGAACAGGAAATCCAGCAAAAAGAGCAGGAGGTTCAGCAAAAAGAAACCGAACGGTCCACCAAGCTCGGCGATCCCAACCAGAAGCGGGAAGAAATCCGTGCCTTTATCCGAGAGGTCGCGATCCGTCAAGCGTTGAGTTCCGCGGACAGCTTAGGCGCGTACGCGAAGGTGATGACGGAAGCCGCGACGACCTTCTTGCGCGAAGGGCGGCTGGATACGCAGGTTGCCGATGTGGGGCTTGAGTATGGAATGGAGCGTTATATTCGGCGGCTTCTTGCCGCGCGAGCAATCGGTTCCGTCAAAGAGGTGCGCGACGCGGCAGTTGCAGCGGCGCAGGAACGAGCAGCAGCCGTGGATCCGCAATCAGCTGGAAAAGTGCGCGGATTCTTCCGCAGGCTCTGGGCAGGTATGCGGGGAGTTACTTATCCTTACCAGCCCGGAGATCTAGGAGCCTCTGGCGCGCAGCCTTCCCCTCGCGTGGCGAACCTTGAGCGCCGCAGCAAGAGGGCGGCAAGCGGATTGCGCTACGGCTTGGCTGCGCTTGTTGGTGCTGTGCGAGGCGGGACGCTTGGTGTGGTAAGTGGTGCGGGGGCGGCGGCAGGAGTAGCGGTGGGCGCCACGGGCTCGGTTGTGGGGCTCGCAGGGTCTTTCTTGGGGGGTTACATTGGCGGGGAGGTTGGGCGCAAAATTGGTGGGTTACGCACCAAATATGTGGCAGCGAGAGGTCGCGATGTGTTGCAGAGGGCGGCAGAGGCCGAGTTGCAAGAGGCGCACGACAAAGGCGTGTTTGACCCTGACCAGGCATTGTGGGAGGAGTCAGTGAATTCAGCAATTAACACGGTAGCCGCGAAACTCGCGGAAGCGCAATCGGAAGGGTTGGGCCGCACGGTTGGTGGCGTCATTGGTGGGGCGGGCGCGGGTTGGATCGGTGCCGGTTTTGCCCGATCCCTTCTCGATCAGCCAATTCATTTTTCGCCACCTTCTGATAAGGAACTTATGGCGGAACCCGTGGCAGAACCCATGCCCCCGCAACCCGTGGCAGAACCCAAGGCAGAACCCATGGTACAAGGAGAGGCCCTACCTCCCGAACCTCCTCCTGCCGCTCAAGTGGAA
>RFKD01000027.1 GCA_003694545.1 Candidatus Parcubacteria bacterium
ATTATTATATCCTGCAGCAGTATTGATTTTAATGACATTTTTTCTTTATCAGCAGGGAAACAAAAGCAATCCCAAAAGATTAAAATTTCTATATATGTTATTAAAGTTTATTTGAAAAAAGAAAAAATCCCTTCTTCTTAAAAGTTCCGGATGCACTTGTAAGTCGATCGGTTGCACTTGATTCAACAGGAAAGTTCGTAATTATAAAAGAGACAATCGATGGGAAAGAATGGAAAGTAAGAGCAACAATACCCATTGATCAATACATCAATCTAAAGCTTGCTTACATTCAAAGAAAAAATTGGGAGGAACTTGCTTACAAATATGATGTCAAGCTTGGGAAGAAAGAACTTGGTGATGTTCTAGCTTCAATAACGAACATTGATATTCCAATTCCATCAAACCCAGTTTTGAGTATTTTTGGACCACCAAAGATTAATCTGAGAATTAATGGCGCAGTTACAATAGATGGAAGCTGGCGAAATGAAAAAACAGAGGGTGTAACAGCTTCTTTACTTGGTAATGTAAGAAACGAGCCCAACTTTAAACAGGATGTCCAGATCAACATCAGTGGAACAATTGGTGATAAACTCACAATTATGGCTGATTGGAATACTCAAAATACATTTGAGTATGAAAATCAATTAAAAATAAAATACACTGGTTATCCCGATGAAATTGTTCAAAGTGTTGAAGCTGGAAATGTTTCATTACAAACTTCACCATTGGTTGGTGGTGGTGAAGCTTTATTTGGTGTTAAAGCAAAATTCCAATTAGGTCCTTTGTGGTTAACAGCAATTGCAAGTCAAAAAAAAGGTGAAGTAAAAGAAAAAGTTTTATCCGGTGGGGCCGAAGCACAACCATTCAAAAAAAGAGTTTATGAATATTCTACAAATCATTATTTCGTTGATACTATTTATGCAGATACATCAGAAAATCTGAATATCTTTAATAAATATTATGGAAATCCAACTCCAATCCCGGTCGATTACTATCGAATAAAAGATATTGAGGTCTGGAAGACAATAACAGGACTTCCAAATCCAAAAGAAAGAAGAGCCAATGCTTATATTTATTTGAATCCGAGACAGAGAAATCAATCATATCCAGAAAATCTTCGAGGCAATATCGATGCAGTTCCCGGTCAGATAGAAGTAGGAAGATTTATAAAACTTGATCCATCAGAATATATTATACATTATGAAACAGGATACATTACTTTCAAAACTCAAATAAATGAAACAGATGCAATTGCGGTTGCTTATCGAATAGAGGGTGAGCAAGGCAATGAAAACGACATTTTCTATGGTGAATTTGTTGCAGATGTACCCGATACAGTAACTTTGATTTTGAAATTAATTAAACCAGCAAATCTACAACCGCAATACAAAACCGCCTGGAAACTCCAGCTTAGAAATATTTATTCGCTTGGCATAAGAAATATTAAAAAAGAAGGTTTTGAACTGGATATTCAATACGAAGTGCCAGGACAAGAACCAAGAAATGATTGGAATGGAATAAGATTTTTAAATGCATTTGGACTTGATAAAGTTGATGATTCAGATAATCCACGTCCCGATGGAAAATTTGACTTTCGACCTGGAATAACAATAAATAATGAAACAGGTGAAATTATCTTTCCCGTTCTACAACCATTTGGTCGAAACCTCCCCTCAAATTTACCCGATTCACTTATGTATCTTGATGTTTATGATACTTTAGCAAGTATTGCAAGATTAAACAGCGCAAGAGATAAGTTTGTAATTGTTGGAAAATCTTCCGGTACATCTGCATCAACTTTTAATCTCGGGTTTAATATAGTTGAGGGAAGTGTAAAGGTAAGACTTGGTGGTAGAGAACTTATTCCAAATGTTGATTATATCGTTGATTACAACACCGGTCAGCTAATAATTAGAAATGAACAAGCCTTACTTCCAAATGCAGATTTACGAATTTCATATGAAGAGAATACTTTATTCCAACTTGCAGCTAAGTCTTTATTTGGTGTGAGAGGTGAATTAGATCTGAGTCAAAAAACCAAACTTGGTTTCTCAATGTTGACTTTAAATCAGCAAACTCTTTCTGATAAAGTTAGAGTTGGCGAAGAACCTATTCTAAATACGATTTATGGAATAGATGCTCAAACATCAGTTGAATTACCTTTTATTACAAAGTTTTTGAATAATTTTATTTCAACTAAAGAAATGTCCAGCCTTTCGATTAAAGGTGAAGCTGCTTACATTAATCCTGATCCTAATACAAAGAAAAGTACAATTGCAAGTGATCGCGGTCAAAGTGTTGCATACATTGACGACTTTGAAGGATCAAAACAAATAATGTCAATTGGTATAAACTATACAAGCTGGAAATACGCATCACCACCGAAAGGATATCCTTATACAGATGTTGATACTTTAATAATGAAACGTAAAGCAAAAACTTTTTGGTACAATCGTTTGCCAAGTGATGTATTAGTTCAACAAATTTGGCCCAAAAAGACGGTGGCTCGTGGAAATGAGCAAGTAACAGTTCTCGATATTATTTATTCACCATTTTTAAGAGGTGAATTTAATTACCGCCCTGATCTTGCATTCCCCGAATTGAACTGGGGTGGTTTGATGAAATTACTCTCCTCGACCGCAAATAATTTTCTGGATCAAAACATAGAGTTTATTGAATTCTGGATATTGC
>RFKD01000028.1 GCA_003694545.1 Candidatus Parcubacteria bacterium
CCGATAAGAGCGCAACGGAGGAAGGAATGCTGAACTGTCCCCCATTTTTGGCAAACGCAGGGTGGCTCCTTTCGATGTGTCGTGATAGCCCACAGCAGGGTAGCAACGGGCCCTTTCCGCTATGGCGGCAACAATTTCCCTACGAGACAAGGTAAAGTCATCCTTGCGGTTAATAATCTCTTTTTGATGAGACGACAGGATCTCTCTTGTGTGCGTCGCTAGTTTATGCCGGGCAAGATCCTCTTCCCAAACAAACCACGACTTGCCAACTTTCTCACACGCAACCAACCCGCTCCGGCATAGTTGCCCAACATAATCGGGGTGATACCCAACGCGTTTGGCGGCTGTCTTCGCCGCGACAAAACGCCTTCCAGCCACCACAACCTCCTCCATCACCCCCTATAGTAGCAAGCCACAAAAAAACAACAAGAGGAGTGTTGTGTCTAACTCGGAAAACCGAGAAAACTTACGGACATTGAATTTTTTGTTTAAAGAGACTTTTGAGTTTGTTCGGGTTCGCTGAACCTTTACTCTCGCGCATACCCTGTCCCACAAGATACTGCAAAGCGGCTTCCTTACCCGCGCAGTACTCAACCACCGCCTTTTCCTCACGCTCTAAAACCTTTTGCACAACAGCATCCAGAGCGCCTTCGTCGCTTACTTGCAAGAGGTTGTGCTGTTCTGCAACTGCTCGCGTGGCTTTCCCCTCGCCTTCCCCTGCGCGCAAAAGTTGGAGAACTTCCTTAACGCCGCGTGAGGAAAGTGCGCTCTCTTGGTAAAGCAGCACCGCCTCCGCCAAGCCTTCCGGTTTAAGGGCGCCAATGCCTCCTGCCCCAACAATATCTGTGAGGAGATAATTTGCTGCTAAACGAGCCGCTTCCGCTTCCCCATTCACAGCTGTCACAGCAGCGTCAAAAAAGTCTGCGAGCTCAAGATTCGCCACCAGCATTTCGCACTGTTCCGGCGGAATGGCGAGCTCTCCGTAGCGCTCTCTTCGCTCCCAAGGGAGCTCGGGCAACGAACGGCAAATTTCTTCAAGACGCCACTGCAGGTGCTCCTCCGCTAAGCGTTCGAGACGAAGTTTGGGAATGTCTGGCTCAGGAAAATAGCGATAGTCATAAGCGGTCTCCTTACGCCGCTGAGGGACGGTTTGCTCTTTTACCTCATCCCAACCGCGCGTTTCCTGCCGAACTTCTCGTCCCTCTCGCAAGAGGCTTACCTGACGCCGAATTTCATAGGCAATTGCTTTTTCAACAGCTCGGAACGAGTTGAGGTTTTTTACCTCAACCTTTGTACCCAACTCAGACCCTTTTGGCGCAACGGAAACATTTGCCTCAACGCGCATTTCCCCTTTTTCCATATTGGCATGCGAAGCCCCTAGGGTGCGCAATAAGATTTGGAGCTCGCGCGCGAAAGCCGCTGCCTCCTCGCCCGAATGGATAACCGGCTCCGTTACAAGCTCCATGAGCGGCACCCCCGCTCGGTTAAAATCAACAAGAGTGGTGCCGTCTTTTTCGTGGTATGAACGAGCAGTATCCTCTTCCAGATGTACGCGGGTAATAGCAACCCCTCGCAGTGCGCCGCCGCACACAAACGGATAGGCGTATTGGCTCAATTGGAACCCCTTAGGGATGTCGGGGTAAAAATAGTTCTTACGATCGAATTCGCTGAAACCAAAAGATAATTCTCCTCCCAGCGCAACGCCGATACGCAAAATATGTCGAATCGCCTCCTTATTAGGAACTGGCAAGGTTCCCGGATGCGCAAGGCACACGGGGCACACCGCTGTATTTGGCGGCAGTTCGTCTGGCCGGTTGGGACACGAGCAAAACATCTTGCTTTGTGTCGCAAGCTCTGCATGAATTTCCAAGCCAATGGTGGGCTCAAACTCCATAAGGAAACGCGACAAAGGTTAGTGTAGCGCATTTAGAGCAAAAAACCTAGCGTAAGCGGGTGTCGGGTTTGCTCCTATCTGATCCTCGCCTCACCCCTATGGTGGATCACCCCGTATCTTCCCTTCCACTGCTTTTTGGGGCGCCTCCCCCATCCCCTGCTAGAGCGACGAGGAACGAACAAAGCCCCTTGCGGAGGCGTTGAGTGCTCTCGGGGATGAGATAGGAAACCAAAAAAACACGATCTTCTGGTAGACCACTTGCGGATTGGGCTTCCTGCAGAAGAGAGGTATGTTGGTCTTCCGGAATCTGATCGAGGTGAGTTACCGCCAAAAGCGCCGGTCGTTTCGGGAGCTCAGAATGGTAAGACCCCAAAATCTTTCTAAGTAAATTATATTGATTTACAACGCTATCTCGGATAGGCGAGATAACATATACCAAGATTTTAGTGCGCTCAATGTGCCGCAAGAATTTATACCCAAGCCCCTTGCCGTGCTCCGCACCCTCAATAATTCCCGGCAGGTCGGCAAGCACAATAGGGTGGGCTTGATGCGCGCACCACATAGCCCCTAAATGAGGCTCCAAGGTGGTGAAAGGGTAATTGCCCACCTTACTCTTGGCATTGGTGAGTGCGTTTAAAAGCGTGCTTTTGCCCGCGTTTGGCAAACCTACAAACCCCACATCTGCAATGAGTTTGAGCGTGACAAGAAAAACCCCTTCCTCCCCTTCCTTGCCAGCGGTTGCCCAATTGGGTGCTTGGTTTGTCGCGCTTACAAACGCGGAGTTTCCTAACCCCCCCTCCCCGCCGTGAAGCACCTTGATGGTTTGCCCAACTTCCAACATTTCGTAGGTAATACCTCGCGTCTCGTCGAGAACTACCGACCCAACAGGAACCTCAATATACACATCTTCACCCTTGATGCCCTGTCGTTTTTGACTATCGCCCGGCTTACCGTCGCCCGCTTGAAAGTGAGGATGCGTTCGGTAGCGGGCAAGCATCCCTAAATCTGCGACTCCTTTCAAATACACATCCCCTCCTCTTCCCCCGTCGCCTCCGGCGGGACCTCCTTTGGGGACAAACTTTTCCCGCCGCCAGCGCACTACCCCATCGCCTCCTCTGCCCGCCTTGGCCGTAACGCGAATCTCATCAACAAACGCCATACGCCCAATCTACCCTTTCTCTCCCTCCCGCGCAAATTTTCCAACGAACGGAGCGTCTTGTAAACTGCCTTTGGTGCGCATAGTGTGACTCGTGCAGCAACAACACAACCGCGCTTATTGCCGCTTCTTGCTCTTGCGCGCGCGTAAATGTGCTACGATAGGCAGTATATGGCGTTGTATGTTGTCGCCGCCCGATACCTAACCTTGGTGCTTGCAATTTGGCTTGCAAC
>RFKD01000029.1 GCA_003694545.1 Candidatus Parcubacteria bacterium
CCCTTCCCCGCGAGCACGGAACGCGCGGCATCCACCACCACCCCCCGATAGCGCAGCCCCAAATCAATCTTCACAAGGTCACCCTCGCGGATAACGCGCTCAGGCTCAGTCGGGATGCCGTGCGCCGCGATCTCGTTGATCGACACATTCAACGCGGCCGGATACGGGCGCGGCGCGCCATGCGGCCGATACCCCAAAAATGCCGGCTCGGCTCCCTCTTTGGCAATCAACACGCGCGCTTGCGCCTCTAATGCCGCAGTTGATAAACCGGGAGCCACCATTGCGCACAACGCGTCTAAAACACGCCCCAGCCGCTTCCCGGCCTCGCGCGCCCCCTCGCGCGAGATTTGTGTTCCCCCTCGCATACAACTTTCAACTTTAACGCAAGAGCTCAGCCACCGCTTCCACCTTTTGTTGAATTTCTTCATGGACCTCTTCCACCGACTTTTCCCCGTGAATTCTCAAGAGACGGTAGCCGTCGCGCCAATCGTAAAAATCCAAAAGGGGCATAATGCGCTCGCGCCAGAAGCGCAGACGCTCGCGGATTGCTTCCGGCGTGTCGTCGGCTCTGCCGCGCTTGGCAAGGCGCTCAAGCGCCACATCTTCCGGAACGGAAAGGTACACCACCAAGGCGGGGAGTCGCTGGTAGAACGCTAAAGCGGTATGCAAAATGCCGGCTTCCACCAGCGAACGAGGAAACCCATCAGCAATGATGTGCTCCGTGCCGGTAAAACGCTCAATAAACGCTCCGCCCCATAAGTGCACGGAAAGAAATTCCGGCAGTAAATGCCCCCGCATCAGCTCTTCCCGAATGAGTTGGACGGTGTGGTTGCCTTCGCGGCTCAACAGCGCGCGAAAGCCTTCGCCGGTTTCGTAGCGAAACACCTCCCCGCCGTAGCGCTCTTTCAGCCATTGTTCCAACAGCGTGGCTTGCGTCCCCTTGCCGGACCCCTGCATACCAATGAAAATAATCGTGAGCGGTTTGCTGCGTTGCATACGCAGAAATACTAGCACACATTCGCAAGCGCGGCGCGCACCACGCGCAGGGCTTCTTGCTTCGCTCCTTCAAGCGCGCCGTCCGGATTGTGGATAACCGCGTCAGCCTCCTGCTTCCATGCTATTTCGGCAAGATACCGCGTATGTCGCGCGTTGAGCTCTTCTTCGCTCATAGGGGCGCGCGCGGTAATGCGCTCGCGCAAAACTTCCCACGGTCCCGCGTCGACAAACACTAAAAATACTTGCCCGCGCGGCAGGGTGTGCAAGACCTGCTCCACTCCTTGCGCTTCCATTTCTTTGAGAAGAACCTTTCCCTCCCGCAAACCGCGCACCACATCCTCGCGTAAGGTGCCGTAGCGGCTGCCGCCATAGCGCGCCCATTCCAAAAAGGCGCCTTGCGCCACAAGGCGGTCAAACTCCGCGTCGGTCACGAATCGGTATGTTTTGCCAGGTGTTTCATTCGGGCGCGGCGCGCGCGTCGTGACGGAAGGGACATACACCACTTGCGGGAGCTCCTCACGAATAACCGCAACAAGCGTGCTTTTCCCCGCGCCGGAAGGTCCCATAACAATCACAAAGAGACCACTTCGCGCGTGGTCCGCCTCGCCGTGCGAAGCACCCACTCCTTTGTATGCGGGAGGCATACGCAACAGCGGCTAGTATTCGCGCACGGAAAGCTGAGCGTCGATTTTGCGCAACACATCAAGCACCACCGAAACCGCAATGAGAAGCGCCGTCCCCCCAACGGCAAATTGCGCAAGCCCGGTCGCGTATTGCAGCACGAACGGCAAGACAGCAATAGCGCCTAAAAACAGCGCGCCAACCAAGGTAAGGCGCGTCACGACACTGCCGAGATGTTCCGCAGTTGGCTCCCCGGGCCGAACTCCGGGAACAAACGCTCCGCGGTGCTGCAAGTCTTTTGCCATTTGCTGCGGGTCAAAGGTGATGGCGGTGTAAAAGTAGGTGAAGCCGACAACCAACAAGAAGTAAATAATGAAATACACGATTGATCCGACGCCGGTTACAAACCACGCTTGCGCCGCCGCAAGCGCCTGCGCGATCCAATCGAAAGATCCGCCCGCGAGCGTTGCTTGGAGAAACGCCCCCAAGATAGACGGCATCACCAATAGAGAAAGCGCGAAAATGATAGGAATGACCCCCGCTTGATTGAGGCGGATGGGCACATATGTGGCAACCGAGCGCGCTGACATCGCGCGCGCCTCGCGGGCGTACACAATGGGAACCGGCCGCTCGGCTTCCGTGATGAACACCACCGCGTAGGTCGCGGCAATCGCCGCGAGCGCGAGCCCGACATACGCGGGGATTTGCGCAACATCAAAGGAAACCCACAGCTGGCTCGCGATTTGCGGAAGCGACGCCACAATACCCGCGAAAATAATAAGAGAAACGCCGTTGCCAATGCCAAACTCTGTTGCTAGTTCGCCGAGCCACATCAAAAGGAACGAGCCGGCAACCACAATCGCCACATTGGCGACAAAGTCCACCGGCGAATTGGTTACCACAACACCTTGCCGCTCCAGCACAACCAAAAATCCCACCGCCTGCAACAGTGCGATCGGCAAAGTGAGCCAGCGCGTATACGCCATAAAGCGCATCCTGCCCTGCTCTCCCTCCTCGCTATACAACGCCTTAAGGCGGGGAGAGACAACCGTCATCAGCTGCATAATGATGGAAGCCGTAATGTACGGCCCCACGCCGAGCATCACTAACGACAAATTTGCGAGACCGCCGCCCGAAAAAATATTCAAAAAGCCCAACAGGTCGCTCTGCGAGAAAAATTGCGCGAGCCGCGCTTGGTCAACCCCCGGAATAGGGATGGCGGCCAGCACGCGAAAGAGGAGAAAAACAAACAGGACGAACCCGACCCGACGCAACAGGGTATCGTCGGAGAAAAACAAGGCGAGTTTATGCCTGGCCGCTTGCCACATACCGCCGCGGCTTAATCAACCACTTCCCCGCCAGCCGCCTTGATCTTTTCGCGCGCTTTCGCGGTCACGCGGCATCCGATGATTGTAAGCGATTTGGTAATATCGCCGTTGGCAACAATTGTCGCGGGGCGAGACTTCCCTCCCGCGCGGCGCAGCAACCCAAGGCGAACCAGCGCTTGCGGCGTAATGCGGTCATTCGGGGAAAACGCCGCCTCCAGCGCGGCAAGCGCGACGGCTTGCGGTTTCGGGCGCGCAACAACCGACTGCGCTCGGTTCACGCCGTGCCCCCGCAATTTCGGAATTTTTTCAATTACATCGCGCACCGCAGGACGAATGCGACGGCCTGCGCGCGATTTCTGCCCTTTCGTTCCGCGCCCGGATGTTTTACCGCGCTTTCCTCCACGGCCGACCCGCTTTGGGCGCCGCAGGGAATCGGGTCGTCGAAGGTGATGAACTTGCATACGCGTAAAAAACCATCATTAGGCGTTATTTGCGAGGCTCCCGCTTCGCCTTTTCTCGCGCCCCTTCTTGCTTTTGGCTCCTGGAGCGCTTCTCCAAAGAGGCTCCCTCGGTCGGCGCTTGCTGAGCGCTTGCGCGCTTGGCGGCAGTCGGCGCGACTAATTTGCGCAAGGCGGCAACCGCCGCTTGGGCAATAACCAGCTTGTTCTTGGTGCGCGCGTGAAGCTTCGCGGAAACATCCGTCACGCCGGCAAGGTTGAGCACAACGCGCGCAGAGCTCCCCGCAACCAGTCCGCGCCCCGGTGCGGGCCGCAAAACAATAGACGACGCCTTAAACTTTGCCGCCACTTCGTGGGGAATGGACCCGTCTGTCGTGCGCGGAACGAGAATAAGGTTTTTCTTAGCGTCGCGCAACGCTTTCTCCATCGCGGCGGCAGTGTCTTGCGCTTTGCCGGTCCCTACCCCGACGCGCCCGTTGCGGTCGCCCGCGACAACGGCAACAGCGAAGCTGAAACGCCGCCCGCCGGCAACCACGCGCGCCACGCGCCGCACATCCAACAGATCGTGCTCAAACTCGGGGCGCGCGCGCTCGCCGCCTCCCCGCCGAGAGCGGCGCGACGGCCTATCCGTGTTGCGGCGCGTGGCGCGCTGGGCGCGCGAGCGGCCCGAGGCCACAGAACGACCCTGCGGGGCCGCGGCGGCCTCTGGTGTGGTTTCTTGGCGTTTCGTTTGGGTTGTTTGGGCGTCTGTCATACATCACTCTGGCAGTAGTGTGTCAACTCGCGGTTACTGCTAACTAAAACTGCAATCCTCCTTCTCGCGCCGCCTGCGCGAACGCTTTCACGACGCCGTGGTACGGGTAGCCGCCTCGGTCAAACACGACGCGCTCAATTCCGCGCTTTCGGGTGGCTTGAGCAACCAGTGATCCCAGCGCGGCGGCGCGCTGAGTGAGGGTTCCACCCTCACGGCTCGTGCGCGCGCCGAGAATCGTGCGCGCGCACGAGCCGGAATCATCAACCAACTGCGCGAACAAATGACGGTCCGACTTAAACACAACCAAGCGGGGGCGCTCTGGCGTTCCCGACACCTTCGCGCGAACGCGGCGATGACGGCGAATGCGGGCAAAGGTTTTACATTTCGTGTCCATACGCTGTTGTGTTCGCCTTTATTACGCTCCCTTCTTCCCTTCCTTCATACGGATGTACTCGCCTTGGTAGCGGATGCCTTTGCCTTTGTATGGCTCCGGCTTACGCACCTTGCGCACCTGGGCGGCAAATTGGCCCACCGCTTCCTTGTCAATCCCGCTTATGGTTATCACATTTTTCTCAACGCTCACCGAAACACCTTGAGGCACCGGCAAAAGAACGGGATGCGAGTAGCCAACCAGGAGTTTCAGTGCATTGCCCGCGACTTCGGCGCGATACCCAACCCCGTGAACCTCTAACACCTTGCTCCATCCTTGCGTCACTCCCTTGATCATATTGCGAATGTGGGAAGCGGTAGTTCCCCACAACGCGCGCGCCAACACGCCGCGCGACGCGATGCTCACGCGCACCTCCCCGTCGGCAACCGCAACAGCAACTTCCGGACGAACCTTCCGCTCCAGCTCGCCCTTTGGTCCCTTCACGCGTACAACTCGCGCGTCTTCGTCAAACGAGACGCTCACCTGCCCCGGAATGGAAATGGGATTCTTGCCAATACGGCTCATACGCTCTCGCTACCACACGGCAACCAACACCTCACCGCCCACCCCTTCGCGCCGAGCTTCCTCGGCAAGCAAGACGCCTTTCGGTGTTGTAAGCAGATAGGTGCCGATGCCGCGGCGGGGCTTGCCTATCGCGCGCGCGCCAGAGTACACACGGCGGGAAGTTTTAGAAACGCGCTCCAGCCCGTGAATGGCGCTCTTCGGGCGCGCGTACGGGTCGCGCCGTTTTTCATACTTCAGCAAAACGACGATCTCCTTCTTGGCGCCACGCTCGGCAAGATCCACTCCGGCAAGGTAACCGGCTTGAAAGAGCTTTTGGGCGATGGTGTGCTTGAGGCGCGAATAAGGAACGCGCACGCTGCGCTTCCCCGCGAGCGCGGCGTTGCGCACGATGGTGAGCATATCGGCAATAGGATCGTGTTGCATACCGCAAACAATTACCAGCTGGCTTTCTTCACGCCTGGAATGCGCCCATCATTGGCAAGCTCACGAAAACAAATACGGCAAAGATCAAAATCGCGCATATACCCGTGTCGGCGCCCACAGCGCTTACAACGGTTCACCTTGCGGGTGGAAAACTTGGGAGGGCGCTTTGCTCTGGCTATAACAGACTTTTTTGCCATAATCGCAAGAAAAACCCGCCCCCTGGCGGGCACAACGCATCCTAGCAAGCCACAGCTTGTTTTGCAAGAGATACCGCTGGCGTTAAACAATTCCCTTCATCACGCCTATTCTCGCTCTTATCAAGGTGTCTCCGCGACAGGCGCTTCCGTTGCGCCAAAGCCTCCACCCGCCGCAGCATCCTTGGGCGCCGGCTCAGCCCAAAGCGTGTTGCGCGAAAGATGAGGTGAATCCAAGCCGATCTCTTTTGAAGAAGTTGATTACTCCTCTTCATTTCCTTGAGAAGTGCCCTCCGATGATTCGGTGCCTCACATCATCGGGAGATGACGCTTGAGGCACGGCGCCGCCTTCCGCCCCCGCTGAACCCTCAGGGGTTTGCGGTGGGTGTGCTGGCGGTGGTATCGGTCGCGCCGAAGGTATCGTCAGTCGGGGTCTGCGTTGATGCGCCGCCCGCGTCTTGCGCGTCAGCATCTCCTTCGTCCGCCACGCTTGAGTCATACACAATCACCACGCGTTCGGCGCTGGCGGTATTGCCCGCTTGGTCGGTGGCTTCATAGCGGATAGTGTGCGCTCCGGGCGCGGAGGTATCAATGCTTGCGGTCTGCGCCTGCCGCCCGTCAACAAAGATGGTGTAGCCGATGTTGGGGGCCCTGTCGTCCGTTACCAAAACTCCAAGGTCGGTGTACGCCGTGCCAACAGGGATGCGCGCGGGGTTATTGCCGAGGATGGTGATGGTGGGTGGGGTGGTGTCGGGCGCGTCTTCGCCCCCCGAAGCGCTCGTGCCGCTTGATCCCGCCCCGCTAAACTCTCCTCGCTTATACGCGTCGCGCATTTCCAGAAGGTCGCGCACATCCTGCCCCGTGAGACACGCTTCGCCAACGCACACCCGCTGGGAAACCACAACCTCATTCACCATCACCTTCCCTACCGCCGCGATGGCGCGGCGAACGGCGGCAATGAACCAGTCGGCCAACGGAGCATTCTCTGGGTCTTGAGCAAGGGTCGCGAGGTCTGTAAGCGTTGAGGAGGTGAACGCGTCGCGCAAGGGGGCAAGGGTTGCGGAGTGTTCGTTAATGGCGTCAATCAAGAGCGGTATGAAGCCGACATAATTGACGGAAAGCGTGTTGTC
>RFKD01000030.1 GCA_003694545.1 Candidatus Parcubacteria bacterium
AGCATGCCGCGTCGGCAGCGGCAATCCTCCTCACTACCGAAGCGGCTGTTGCCGATGCTCCCGAGAAGAAGGAGAAGAAGGGCCCTGCTGAGAGTGGGGAAGACGAGTTCGACTACTAAAAAGTCGGATGTAGTTAAACAAACGCGCCGCGCCCTTTAAGGGCGCGGCGCGTTTGTTGCGTCAATTGTGTGTGCCTCCCACCCGCACTACGAAGCCACGCCAATCGCTTGCCGCCAACAGAGACTATATGCTTCGTTCTGTTCGCAGGCTTGTACCGCGTTGTTAATGAAGAAACGCTTGCTTGTCTGTAGATCCCAATGTGAGACGCCGCGCAACAGCCCCAAGCGCGCAAGAAGCCTATCTGAGTATGCCGTGAGCCATCGCCCATAATGCCACTGAGGGATAGAGGGCGCTTCTGGCACACGAGCCAAATGGCCAAGAGCAAAACCAGAGCAACTCTGCCGGAGCGGGTTGCGCAGCACGATGGGGTGATTGGGGTCGTTTTCCTTTGCCAGGCTCCGCATCACATTGTGAAAAAGCGCGCGCGCCTGCTCGCGCGAGAGCGCAAGCGGGTACACATAAAGGAATTCCCCCTGCCGAATGTGCGTGCGCAAGTACATCACATCAAACTCTTCGGCGACTATAACGCATGTGGTGTCGGTGCCGCGGATCATATTAAGCGCAAGGCGGCGGACTGCCCACTTATAGTGCGGCGTGTAGCGTATTTCCTTGGAAACGGCAATAGGGCGGTCGCCCGCGATCTCAAACGTGAGAAAGTCGTGGGCGAGAAATCGGCTAAAGTGGGTGTGGAGAAAATACGCTCCCGCGATATCTTCCTCTCGAATGACGCGTTCGGTCCAGCGGGATTGTGCTAATTCCTCCGCTTGCGGGTGGCCGAGCGTTGGGTCGTAGTGATTCGCGCGGACGTTGCTCACGCTCCATACGCCATGAGCGTAGCTTGCAGAGGCGAGCCGTTCATACCCAGATTTCCACGCATTGCGCCGTGTTGTTGAGTTTGAATCGTCCGCGGTGCTCTGCTTGACTGTCATAGCGGGATATGGGAAACTTACTTGCAGCTTGAGGGGTTTGTGCGATCCTTCTTACAAGAAAGCATAACCTCCATTATCTGCAACAGTACTAAAGATACCACACTATGATTAACTTTGCGTTTGGCATCATCTTTTTCCTTTTGCTCGCGAGCGCGCTTTTCGATTTGATCGCCTGGAAGTTGAACATCACGGCGCTCGTGCTTCTTGCCGTTGTGTGGGTGGTTGTGCTCTACAACCAGCTGGTTTCAATGCGCAATCGTGTGCAGGAAGCGTGGTCAGACATTGAAGTCCAACTCAAGCGCCGCTACGACCTCATTCCAAACCTTGTGGAAACCGTTAAAGGGTATATGCAGCACGAGCGGGAGACCCTCGAGCGGGTAACCGCCCAGCGCGCGGCGGCAATGCAAGCGGGATCGCTGCAGGAAAAGGCGCAAGCAGAAAATATGCTTACCGAGACACTTAAGTCCCTCTTTGCGGTTGCCGAGCAATACCCGGATTTGAAGGCAAACCAAAACTTTCTTGAGCTCCAGCGCGAGCTTTCCGACACGGAAAACAAACTACAGGCGGCGCGCCGATTCTACAACTCAGTTGCGCAGGAATACAACACTGCGGCGCAAAGTATTCCCACCAACATCGTTGCGCTGTTGGCCGGCTTTACGCCGTCGGAATATTTTGAGCTTGCGGAAGAAGAACGCGCGGCGGCCTCCCAACCAGTGCGCGTTTCTTTCTCCGCTTCGCGTGGCAAGGAAAATGGCGCTGATTCCAGCAAAGAGGCATAGAGGCCACGGATAGAAGTGAAGCCCGATGGGCAGAACAGGAGCGCCCGCACCGCGGGAAGCGTCGGGAGGCTCTGAGGCTCGCGATATTGCTTGAGCGGTTGGGTTGGCCGCAAAAAAGGGCGAAATGGTTGTGGCTCTGCCTCGGGGCAGTATCTCGAGTATCCTGCAGGGAGGCTTGGCGACCAATTGCCGGTGTTTGCTTGGGGTGAACGGCAAAGGGCGCTCACGGGCCTTACCAAAAATTGGGCATTGCTCCCGAAAATGCCTTGCGCGTGCTAGAATAGGTGCTGTATGGCGTCGTTATACACGCTTGCAAGCCGCAATGTGGGGAAAACTTGGGTGCTGATGGCCGTGTTTTTCCTGCTGGTAATCCTCCTTGGGTGGGGAATTTCTTGGTATGTGGGCAGTCCGTCCATCTTGTGGGCGGCAGTTGCGATCGCGATGGTAATGAACCTTACCTCCTACTGGTATTCCGACAAAATCGTCCTTGCGATGACGGGTGCGAAGGAAGCAGATCCAGCGCACTACCGCGAGCTCCATCGCATTGTGGAGAACCTTGCCATCACGGCAGGTTTGCCCAAGCCTCGGGTGTACCTTATTGATGATCCTTCCCCTAACGCCTTTGCCACCGGGCGTGATCCACAACACGCGGCAATTGCGTTTACGACCGGCTTGCTGAGCATTTTGGATCGCGCGGAGCTGGAAGGGGTCGCGGCGCACGAGCTTGCCCATATCCGCAACCGCGACATTTTGGTCGCGACTGTTGCCGTGGTACTGGCGGGCGTGGTTGCCCTTGTGGCTGATTTCTTCTTGCGCATGGCTTTGGCGAGCGACAACCGATCCCGCGGCGGCCCTATTATGCTTATTGCCATTCTTGTGGGTGTCATCCTCGCGCCCATTGCGGCTCAACTTCTGCATTTGGCGGTTTCCCGCCAAAGGGAATACCTTGCGGACGCGTCGGCGGCGCTCCTCACCCGCTATCCAGAGGGGCTCGCGAACGCTTTGCGCAAAATTTCTGAAGCATCCCGCGCGCGTCCCTTGCAAAGCGCTTCGCATGCGACGGCGCATTTGTTCATCGCAAGCCCGTTTGGTGATGACGCCCCTTCGCGCGAGAAACGGTCCGGTTTCGGCAATTGGGTCGCTTCGCTATTTTCCACCCATCCGCCAGTGGAGGATCGCATTGCCCGTTTACTGTCGTACGGCGAGGTTTCGCGGGCTTAGATGTTTTTATTTTTTATGCAAGTTTTTCCGCCACAACCACGCCAAGCGTCGGAATCTCACGAAGAAGATGTCCGGCGATTGCTAGAGCGTCAAATTCAAGATTTATCTGCGAGGGTTGAGACCTTGCGCACGCATATTGAATCAGTTCCAACTCTGTATGACGCACGACATGATTACGCAGAGCTGCTCGCTCGCGCGCGTGATCGTGATGTTGCGGCTTATTGGAATGAAGCGCTGGCAGAGTTTGACAATCGGGTTCATAGAAAGCAGGAAAAACTGATGGATTCCTATCGTTCTCTTTCAGCACAACTTCAGCGATTGCAGACGGACTACGCGCGGCTCCTGAAAGAGGAGGCGCGCGCCGCACACTCCTACACCCAAGACCTTGGAGCAGAAATTCGGAGGCTCCGAGAGCAGTTAGAAGAAGCGAAGCGTTCGCTCTTAATTGACAACCTGACCCGCCTTTGGAATAGAGAAGGGGCGGCGCACTTATGGAATATGGTTGAACGCTTTGTAGCGGGGCACATAGCGGAAAAACGCAACGAAGATAAGGCGCGTGAGTTTGTGCAAGCGCTGGAGAGCGGACACGAAGCGCGGGCAATATTCTTAGCCTTTGATATAGACGCGTTTAAGGCGATAAACGACCGTTTGGGGCACGCCACGGGCGACGAGTTGCTTCAGGAGGTTGGAAAATTGTTGCGGTACCTGTTTCGTCGGGTAAGCGACATTTTGGTCCATCTTGATGCTTCGGAAGAAGCGGGAGTTCGTGAAGGGGTAACCGAGGAAGCGCTGACAAGTCTAGCGGAAAATGGCGGTGCGGCTCGAATTGGGGGCGATGAGTTCTACGCTTTTGTGATAACCAAACCTCTGTGGGGACAACAGGCAGTACACCACCTTCGCGCGGCGCTCGCCGAAAAATTAGGCGAAATACTGCAAAAAGCACCTCACGGCGATGCGAGGGCAGAGGGCACACCGCAACAACTCGAAGATCTACGCGCGGCGTTTGGTGTTTCTGTAGGGGTGGTCGATATGTATTCACTTGCAAAAGAGGTTGTTGCCTTGCGCTTGCGCACTTCACCGGCTCAATTAGACCTTGATGATCTGAGGATTACCGACGAAGTACTTGCGGTGCTGAAGGCGCTGTTGGCGCATAATCCGTTTCAGCCCTCGCGTGAAGAGCAAAGACCTTCCTCCGATGTGCCATATGTAGAGAATGTCGCGGAATACCTGCGTGCGGCATCCAAAGAGTTGCGCAAGACTATTCGCCGCTGGGAAGCACTCGAACGGAAGAGGGAATCGAAAGAGCGCCCGTTGGCAGCGGAGGAGGAAAGGGAGCTCGAGGCGCTCCACAAATGGCTCCCGCAGTTCGCGCGCGAGCAGTTTGGGGACGACCCCTCCAAAATCTTGCAGGAGGCGGGTCTTTCAAGTATCGCGGAGCTTGTGCGCGGGACGCTCGAGGAGGCGATGCGGTTTGTGGTTGTAAAGCGGCAGGCTCGAGGAGAACCGACAACTTTGGAGGAATACCGCCAGCGACTTTTCCAGCTCTTTGCGCGCCAGCCTGAGGAGTTCCAACTCACCCAGACAGGTGTCGAACTCTCGGGTCGCTAGATCCTTATGCGGCACATCGCGCGTCCTCGTCGCCCCGCTTGGGCATCTGTCGCTTTTGCGGGAGTAGTGAGTGCGGTTGTTAGCGCCTCTCTTGTCGCGTGGCGCTTTCCACCTGCTGAAATTGCCGCCGCGGTTGCCGCCGCGGGGCCGTATGCCACGCTTGCTATCCTTGCGTTTGTGGGAGGTGTCTCGGTTCTCGTGCCGTTTCCGTATTACCTCTTTACCATCGCGTTCGGCGCGGCGGGATACCATCCCGCACTGTTGGGTCTTGCGGCCGGCCTCGGCACCTTCTTTGGCGACATAACCTCGTATTTTGTTGGAAAGGCCGCGGGAGAGGCGGGAAGCGGGATTCAGCGCTTTGCGCAAGCGCGCAAAGCGCTGGAGCGCTTGTTTGCGCGCCATCAGGGATGGGTGCCTGTGGTCGCGTTTGGGTGGGCGGCGGTTGTTCCGTTGCCGGATGATATTCTCACGATTCCCGCCGGCATCGCGCGCTACTCTTTGCCCCGCCTGCTTGCCGCCCTTTTGCCGGGCAAGATACTCTTTAACATCCTTCTTGCCCTTGCCGGAGCGCTCGGATGGGAGTGGATCCTCTCGCTGTTCCTGCGGCAAACGGGCGATTAGAGCCGTTGCAGGAGAAACTGGATTTCGCCATTGAGGCATCCGTCGGCGTCTAAGCCTTTGTCGAGGAAGTATTGCTCATCTTCCTCAGGAACGGCGCTCTCTCTGGTGTCTGATCGATCGCGCTGAACGCCGAGGTAAATCCCGGGTGGCACGACGCAGCCGTAACGGGTGGTGGTCGCGCTCCAGTAGTTGTAATCATACTCGCCGCCCCACGGCGTTTCCCCAGGCCACACGGAAAAGTAAGATCCTCTCCAGCGCTCTTGGACAATGGTTTGCCAATCGGAAGGGCAATGGCCGCAGGTGCCATTCCATTGCGCCGAAGGGTTATCGGGATCATACGGAAGTGGCTGGGAGAAACCCGGGTCCCACCCGCGCGAAACATCAGGCGGGTAAAATCCCACATCACTGTCATACAAAAGAACGGATTGGGCGAGCTGGCGGGCTTGTGCCTGTGCCCCGGTGAATTTTGCTTTTTCGCGCGCGCTGTTGACATTGCTCAGCACGACAGCTGAAAGAATGCCAATGATGGCAATAACTACCAAAAGCTCAATCAGGGTAAAGCCGTGTAAGAAAGGTTGGCAGCTATAAGGCAGTGCCCCCTGGGGCAAGCGAGGGGAGGGAGGAAACGATTTCTGCCACATATTTCCTAAATTACCACTTTTCCTAAAGTACCACAGCTTCTTCTCGGGAGGTAGTTTTCCACACGCGGGTGTTGTTGCGTGAAGCTGGATTCGTTATATTGGAGGGGACATTGTTAGCCTCTCGCTTATGTCAATTCTTCTTGCGGCTATCGCGCTCATTCTAGCCACGGTGGCTTTCTGGTGGATTTCGCGGTTGGAAAGAAGAATGGAGCAGTTGGAAAAAGCCGTGCTCGAGGTGGTGCCGTATGCCCGCACGGCCGCCCGCTTCGCGGGCGGCCGTGCGGGCGAAACCAGCGAACCTGTGCCTCTCATACAGGAAAGCGCTCAAGGAGGCTCCATACAAAAGGAGGGGGTGACACTTGCCTCTCCTCTGGCGACCGGTTCTACGTTCACTCCCATAGTACCGCCCGTGCCGGAAGGCGCGCTGGCGCAACCTAAAGGGCAACAGAAACGCACCAATCGTTTTGTGGCGTGGTTCAAAGAAGAATGGCCAATGAAGCTGGGTGCCGCCCTCTTTCTCATAGGGATGGGCTGGTTTGTGAGCTACGCAATTGCGCAAGGGTGGATTGGCGTGCAAGGCAGGTTAGCCCTGAGTTTTCTTACGGGCGCCACATTGCTCGCGGTGGGCGTTGTGCGCATTCGCCAAGCGTGGCGACACCAAGGCGGCATTTTGGTTGTTGTTGGGGCAACGACTCTGCTCTTTACCAACTGGCTAGCGTGGTACTACGAGCTCATTACGCCGCTTGCGTCCTTGTTTTTGATTTTTGCCGTCGTCGTTTTAGTTGGGATTTTGAGCGTGGTGTACGCGATGCGCCGTCTCGCGATTGTGGGTTTCCTGCTTTCTGGCTTTGCTCCGTTGTTAACCGTGGTCGCGCCATGGGAGCCCGGCGTTGTGCCAATGTTGCTTTACCTGTTTGCGGTGATATGCGGGACGCTGTGGCTTGCGCTGTTTGCTGGATGGATGGAGCTCGTGCCGGCAACGCTTTTGCTCGTGTTCCTCCACTATATGCCGCTGTGGATCAAAGTGTGGTTGGACAAAATGATGTGGCTCGGAGTGCGACGTCTTTCTGATTTTGAACAAACCGTTTCGTTTGCCGCTGCGCTTGGCCTCACGGGCATTATTTGGCTTGCTGGGACGATAGGGCTTGTGGGCTACCTGTGGAATGTCAGCTCTCATTCCGAGCGCTCGCGCCGCCTTGGCTATGCCGCGACCGCGTTTCTCAACGCCTTCTTTTTTGCCTTTAACATTTTTATTTTTACTTCTGGGCATCTTCAGAGTCTCTGGCTTGCGGGTGGGTCGGCGCTGTTCGCGCTTGGCGCGTATGTGGCAACCCGCCTTACGCGCGATCCTTCGGTCTTTTTGCCCTACGGCTTTGCTAGTTTCGCGCTTCTCCTAGCTGCTCTTATGCAGGAGCTTGAGGGGGCGCCGCTGCTTGTGCTTACCACAGCCGCATCGGCTGCTTTCGTACTGACAACGCTTCGGTGGGGCCGCACAGTTTTGAGTGTCACAATTGGCGTGGGCACCTTTCTCGCTCCAGCTCTCGTTTCTCTCCCTATCTGGCAGGAAGCGGCTGCAGCACCTAAGGTGCCATGGAGCCTGCTTGACGCGTCGCTGCTTGCACTTCTCCTTTTTGTTCTTACCTTGGGCGGTGTGTATTTGAAAAAATCCGAACAAATTTTATTAACTGGCTAGGAGAGTGGAATTCCCCCAACCCCCCTTTCGCCCGCCTCGCCCCGAAGCGGAAGCGAAAAGGACGATTTCAAGTTTTTCTTTGGCGATAGCAAATTACCTTCTATGAAACTTGACAAGTTTGAAATTTACTTCATATAGAAAAACTTCCCAATTTGGCACCACTTTACGTGCGTAATCAAGTTTCTGATCATATTCAGCTGCAATTATGATCCCCTTTACTTTATCATCGCTCATTTTTTTTCTTATCCAGCCCATATATCTCAATAACTGTCCGACTGTATCATCACTTATTTTTTGATTCTTTTTTAATTCTATAACAACATAACTTCCAGTTTTTCGTCACGAGTAAGTATATCAATATTGCCTATATCTGTGCGGAATTGCTGACTTATGATTTCGCCATCCTCTGCTATCAAATCAAGTTTCTCTCCCAGTTCTGTTTTATCCCAATTGTATATGATGTAGTCCTCCAACTTGCTTTTCCATGTAAAATATGCCTTGACTATAAACAGAAGTTGATGATTTTGCTTCAATTGAAACAATCTTTCTGTAATACTCTAGAATTACCCCAAGATCCGCTTCAATATCTTTCGCAGATACACTACTGTCATTTTTATAATATGAGTATCTAAGTTATTTTCCTTCAAAGTTGATTTTGTATGCTTTAAAGACAAATGAG
>RFKD01000031.1 GCA_003694545.1 Candidatus Parcubacteria bacterium
GCCGCGCCCCTTGCGCAAGGGGCGCGGCACGCGCGCTACCCCCTTGCGCTGATTCTTGGTGAAGAGCGTCATGGCATAAGCCGACCCATTCTCAATGCCGCCGAAGAAATATGGGAAATACCACGCGTCGGGCAAAAAGAGTCGCTCAATGTGGCCGTCGCGGCAGGTGTGGCTTTGTGGGCGGTGCGAACGCTCGCCCCACCCGGCAACGCCAATCTCCAAACTAGTAGCGAACCGAAGCAATCACCCTTCCCTCCGCATCGACTAGGTCAATGATGTCGTGTCGGTTGTTCCACAATTGTCGGTCGAGCCCAAAAAAGATGCGCCACTCATTGCCCCAAAAGGTTTCCTTCGGCCGTTCGCGCGCGTAACAACCCGCGTAGGAATACGACTGCGCGACAAGGTCATCACAACGGCCGGCAAACCCCTCAGGCAAGGGCTCTGCGGGTGCCGCGCACAGCGCGAGCCTTTCCAGGTACTCCAAACACGCCGCCCCGTACCACGCAACAGCTTGCGGATCCTCCTTCAACTCTGACGCGGGATTGGGGCATTCGCGGCGCAGGGGAGGAACCCAGTCGGCCTCCTGCGCGAGGTATCCCGTGCAACGATTGGTGAGGAAAGAAACACCGACAGGCGACGTGCCTGTGGTGAGAAAGACGATATCGCCGGGCATAAGCGTGATAGGACCTTGAACACGATTGCCTTGTGGGCGAACATCTTCAACCCCGTACGGCACCACGGCGGTTGCTCCGCTTACCCTCGAGACAAGGCGCCAGCCAGAAATAGCAACGCTCGTGGTCGCTTCCGGGGAAAGGGCGATCGCGAGAAATTCTTTATCAGGATCACTGCTTCGCGCTCCCTCCGCCCCAAAGAGAAACGCAACAGGCGGCCGAGGAGGTCTGGCGGCGCTCTCGCCCAAGAAGAGCGAGAAAAGTTTTTGCAACCACCGACCTTGCGGCGTTGTCAGCGGATCAAGGAACGAACGCGACGAGCCTCCTTCTGTTGATGTGGCGCTCTCCGGGTTGGCAACAATAATAACGGGCTGTTTGGCTTCTGGTCGCTGGGGGCCGCCTGAAGCCAGCCAAACAATAAACAACGCAAGCAAGATGCCGCCAAAAAAGAGAAGATCCCGTTGTGTTGGATCGGAAGTTTGAGCATCTGCCATAGGAAATGTATATCACTTTTATTGCGCCCGCGCGGCCCGTTCACGCAACGCTTCCCGCGCCACGGCGGCATCGCTCCATGGGATTTTACTGCCGCGCGGCCCCATAATATAGGGGTCCGTCCCTTTGCCGCTGAGGACCACCACACTGCCTTTCGGCGCCTCAACAACCGCCCGGAGTATTGCTTGGTGCCGATCTAGTTCAATGATGGGCGTCTGGTTGCGTATTCCCGCGCGCAAGTCTTCAATAATTTCGCGCGGATCCTCGTCATACGGATCTTCATCGGTGAGATACACGGCGGCGCAATGCGCGTCGGCAACCTCCGCCATACGAGGTCGCTTCCATCGATCGCGCCCGCCGCCGCATGAGCCAAGCACGCACACGAGCGTTTTGCCCGGGAAGGCTTGATAGAGCGCCCGAAGCGATTCGGGCGTATGCGCGTAATCCACCACCACTTCAACATCTTGCTCCGCCCATTCCTCAAAGACCACGCGCTCCAGCCTACCGGGGATTTTGGTGAGATTCGCCAGCGCCTGTTTTGCGACAGCAGGTGGCACGCCAAGCGCCTCCGCAACCTTCACTGCCGCAAGCGCGTTGGCGACAGCTGCACGCCCTGGTAAGGCAAGCGTGTAGCGTTGGTTGTTGTAGACAAACTCGCTCCCGTTGCCGTCTTCCCGCAGAAAGCGCACCTCCTTCAGGGAAAAGGGGATAGCGCGGATGCCCGAGCGCTCGGCGAGATACCACTTACCCTCCTCGTCGTCCGCGTTCGCAACAACAAAACGGTGCAATTTTGAAGAAATTATAAGCGAATCCAACAGGCGCCGCTTGGCCTTGCGATATGCCTCAAACGATCCGTGCGCTTCTATGTGTTCCGGCTCAAGCATTGTGAATACAAACCCGTCAAGTTCTATGCCGTAGTGACGATGCACTACCGCGCCGAGAGAGGTCATTTCCACAACAGCATGGGTAGCGCCTT
The DNA here is from genome assembly GCA_003694545.1 of Candidatus Parcubacteria bacterium. Lineage (GTDB taxonomy): Bacteria > Patescibacteriota > Minisyncoccia > Phycocordibacterales > UBA12088 > J119. The sequence continues at coordinate 2,140 of RFKD01000031.1, forward strand.
CGGCGAGTGCCTTGGCGAGAAACTTTTGCAGAAAACCACGCCCGGGCATTGTCATCTTGAAGAGGTTGCGCTCTTCTTGGCCATCTATCACAAAATGGATTGTGTTGGTAAGTGCAGTCTTATACCCCGCGGCGCGCAGAATCGTGTAGATCATCTCCGTGGTGGTAGTTTTCCCCTTGGTGCCTGTAACACCCACCACGACAAGTTTGCGGGATGGATAATCAAACCACCACGCCGCCATGCACGCCCAAAGGAGGTGGTAGAGACGCAACAAGCGGCGGGCGAGGGGTTGTTTGTGGCAAAAATCGCGAATACGCTCGAGCATAACTGTCGGCGTCATCGACCGCCCAATATACGCAACGCTTGGCGTAGTTTTTCCGATAAATCGGTTTCCGGCGGAACACTGCGGAGGGATTCTGCGGCCTCACGCGCTTCTTTAGTGGTATAACCTAAAGCGCGCAAAGCGGCAACAAGATCGTTGTGCTCCTCCTTTGGCCGCGGCGCGTCTGGCCCTACCGCCTCATCAGAAAGCGTAAGTATTTTCCCTTTGAGCTCCAAAATAATTTTTTGTGCCATCTTCTTTCCTATGCCAGAAACGCGCGTAAGCACGCTTGGATCTTCCTCCAAAACAGCCCTCTGCAAGGAGCGAGGGTCGGCAACCGCAAGAATGTTATGGGCTGATTTCGGCCCAATCCCAGGGACCGACAAGAGAAGGAGAAAGGTCGCCCGCTCGTCTTTGCTCCCAAAGCCGTGGAGTTCTATCGTTTCTTCCCGCACAACCAGTGCTACAGGGAGTGTCGTTTGCTCGCCTTCTCTGCTCGCCAAAAGCCGTTCCCGCGCCCGCGCTGAAAGGTGCACGAGGTAGCCAACACCCCCCACGCGCACGAGTACCTCACCTTCAGACCACCACGAAAACTCTCCGGAAAGCTCGGCAATCATCCCACCTACTCTAGCACAAAACACCCGTCGTCTTGCCAAAACACCCAAAACACGCTAGGATGCCGCCGTATGGCACTCATAGCATCAGCCAAACGGGCTGCGCGCGCTAGCGAGCGCAAGCGCGGGTATAATTTGCGCAGAATACGCGCGATGCGCCGAATTGTGAAGGAAGTAGTGCGGCTCGTGAAGAACAAAGAGACGGAGGCTGCTCAAGAGCGTCTGCCAATGGTGTACAAAGCAATTGATAAGGCGGCAAAACGCGGCATTATTAAGAAAAACACGGCCGCGCGCAAAAAATCGCGGCTGATGGCTCTTTTTAAGAAAGCGGCTTCCTAAGCCAGTCAGTAACCGATCTACACCACGCAACTCGTCTCCTTGGGGTGGTAAAAAGACTTGAAAGAACAATGCTCCGCATTGCGCTCCTTGATTTTGTGCTCCCGCCAGGAGTCGGTCACCAGTTCTAAGTCCTCGCTTCGCGCTGCGCGCTCGCTGCGGCTAAGAACTCGCGACCCCGGCCTCGCGCGCCCGCCACGCTTCGCGTGGCGA
>RFKD01000032.1 GCA_003694545.1 Candidatus Parcubacteria bacterium
CGATAGACACTCACCCCGGTCAGATCGTTCGGCAACAGATCAGGCGTACACTGCACCCGCCGGAAACTCAACCCCAACGACAGCGCCAATGCGCGGGCCAACATTGTCTTCCCCACACCGGGAACATCCTCGATCAACACATGTCCGCCGCACAACAACGCGATCAACAACAGGTCAATCGCCTCGTCCTTGCCGACGATCACCCGCGCCACATTCGCACGCACCCGCCCGGCAAACTCGGCCAGCGCGCGCACATCTGTTGAGGTTGATGGTAACGTCACGTCCTATCTCTTTACCGCAGACCTACCCGATCTGGATGCGATTTGCTCGATAAGATCACCCAGAAACCTACGGATGTAACGGATTGGGATCGAACATTGTCCTTAGCGATCCGTCATATCCGGGTGAATCCGTGCCCTATATGCCCGATCCGTCTCAACTCGCGCCAATTCCGTAGCGTATTCCGCCCTTCCCAACCCGTGTGAATCCGTGTGTTATTCCTGCTCATCATTATATCCGAGAACAACCCGATCTCACCCACTCACCAAATCACTTGACACTCGCAATCCCACGTTATCCCACACTATCCCACATTATCCCACACGAATCCCACATGGGTGTTAGGTGTTTTTGGAACTGATGTTCTAAAAATGCTAATAAAGCCAACGATTGAGGTTGCACCACTCATGCGGAGATGGTATGATAAAGAGCAACATTTTCCTAAACATAGACTTGAGGGTTTTATGTCAGATACGCCTGACTACAACCGCGTCATCGCTGAGTGTCTTGCGCACCCGCAACTCCCTTCCGATGATCTGATTGCCCTCGTCAAACTCGTGCTCACGGCTGAAGACGAACCCTCGCGTGAGCGACTGCAAGCGCTGAATCAACAGCTTAACGCACATTCCAATCACCGCCGCTTGGCGTTAGTCTACGGCGGCGCGACCAAGATCAAGGGCTATGTCTTTGAGTCCCCCAAACTGCCTGAAATTCGCGGCGCCAGCGCGCTACTCGATTGGGTGGGTGAGCAGCAGGTGCATCAGATTTGGCACAAGGCCTTCCCGAAAGGCGATCTATCCAAACCGCATCCGTATGTCATCTATGCGAGCGGCGGCTCGTTCTTGGCTTTCGCTCCCTGTTCCGAAGCCCAAGAACTAGCCACTCAAGTAGAGCGCACCTACACCGAACACACCCTTACCGCAAACAGCGTCGCCGTCGCCGCTTGCTTCGACCTGCTCGAACTGCGCTATGGGAGACTGTTCCGCGACCAAGCGACAGATTCATTCTATTGGGTTGAGGATTTTATTCGCGACTGCCAAGATGCCAACAAATGGGCGGAACTGGAACAGTATTATTATCTCCATGAAGATTCAGGCTTCGCTGCGCATGACAAGAGTGAAGCTGCTCTCAAATGGCGCTTCTTCAATCGCAAGACTTTTGGCGAGCTCGTGACGGTGCTGGCAACGATGTTTCACCGCCGGCGCGATGAACGGGCTAGCCATGGCGAGCCGCGCTATCTGCCGCATTACGAGTTAATGCCGTGGGACGTAAAGTGCCACAGCAGTGATGTGCGTTCAGCGGTGATCGAAGCGCGAGTCGGCGATGATCGTCGGCAGCTTAGCGAAGCATCGGCCCGCAAACTAGCAGTTGGTCGCACGGTCAAAGGCGTAGATATTGGCGATCTTGAGAAAGCGCTGAAACCGTGGCGCGTACCGCCGGACTTAGAGACTTGGGAAGCGCGCTGGCGCGAGTTTCTCGACAACCATAAACAAAGCAACTACGCTCGTCACCTTGATAACGCTGCCATCAAGCCCGCCTCCGATCTAGCGGACATAGCTGCGGCTTCCTCGCCATCGCGCTATATCGGCCTGATCTACGCCGACGGTAATAATATTGGTCGTCTCATGGCAACGCTGACCACCCCCCAGCGCTATTACGATGTTTCGCATGCGTTGAGCGAGGTGGCGAGAGAAGCTGTTTTTACTGCTTTGGCTGAGCATCTCACGCCGGCGAATAACATCCATCCCTTCGAGATTCTTGCCATCGGCGGCGATGATCTCTTCATTATCGTGCCGGGAGACAAGGCGTTTGATATTGCGCTGACGATTGCACTGCATTTCGAGCGAGAGTTGACGGTACGGCTTGGATCGCTGATCCAGCACAAAATAACGAAAAGTAATCAAGCGAACCTTGTCCGGTATCACGGTAACGATCCTGTTGCACAAGCAATCCGCACCTGTTCCCCCGCCGTTGGTCTCTCGGCTGGGGTGCTGATTGCCCAAGAAAACACCCCCTTCTTCTTCCTGCGCGATCTGGTAGAAAAACTGCTGACAAATGCGAAGAAGCTGGCCAAACGGAACGCAACCGGTCATTTCTTTGGCGGCACGATTGACTTTATGGTGCTGAAGTCCATCGGGATGGTGAGCGATAGTATTGATGCCTTCCGCGCTGAGGCATTGCAAGATTTCTCAGACAGCCAGCGCCGTCTTACTGCTCGCCCCTACACGTGGGCCGAATTCGCCGGTCTGCTGGCGTCGATTCGAGCGCTGAAACAGGCCAATGCGCCACGCTCGCAACTCTACCGCATCCAGCGGGTGTTGTTGCGCAACCGCACCGCCGGCATCTTTGATAGTGCAATGGAGTATCTCTACACCCGTTCGCGCCTGCGCGGCATCAGCGAGACGCTGATCGAACACGTTGAGAAAGCGTGGTGCTGGCCATCGCCATCTATGCCGCAACGGGTGCATGTGCCGCCTTGGTCATCGCGACTTGATGGCACGGCTAAAGAACGACGCTACGAGACGATTTGGCCAGACCTGCTGGAAGCCTATGAGTTTGTGCCCGCCGAGCAGTGATGGAGATGCTATGCAGTTACGCATTGAATTAACTATTGCCAGCCGCACTGCCTTTAGCATTGGCGCTGGCGGTAGCATGATGACCATTGCTGATAAGAGTATTATCCGCGATGGTTGGGGCCGTCCGATCATCCCCGGCTCGCAACTGAAAGGCCGTTTGCGCTGGTCCGTCGAGCAAGTGCTGCGCGGGTTGGGGCAAGATATTCCTGGCCCGTTTGATGGGCCGAATCGCGAAGAGATGAATACGCTGGTTAAACAACTATTTGGCACGCCCAAATTACGCTCACCACTCTTTTTCGCTGATCTGCCCGGCGTTATCGGCGATCCGGCGCAGATGGATGCGCTGCGCACTGAGCGCATCCAACAGCAGAGTCTGATTCGCCCTTCGGTGACGATCAACCGCGCGCACCGCACAGCTGCTGACAAGCTGCTGATGTTTCAAGAAACCGCGCTAGAGACGACTCGGTTCCATTCGCCGCGCGCCATTACCGGCCAAATTACGGACGTGTCTCACGCGGCGCTCCTCTGGATGGCGGCACATCTCAGTACCCGTTGGGGCGGCACGAAGTCGCGCGGTTTGGGTTGGGCGACAGTTGAGGCAAGGGTTTTTCTCGATCAACAAGAGCGTTCGGCAACGCAATTGCGCGCAGATCTGCAGGCACTGGTGCAGCAGCTCGGAGGTCACGCATGATCGTGCGGCTTGAGATCGAAGCGCTAGCACCGCTGGCCTTCCCTGAACGTAAACCCGGTACTCAGTTCAACCGGAGCTTAGACTACATCCCCGGCGCTGCTATCTTTGGCGCGCTCGGTCAGATCCTTGGCAAGAATCCGGCCAACCTGCCCTTGCTGCGCGCTATCCGCTGCCACAATGCCTACCCGGCGTATCCAGGCGATCTATGGGTGCGCCCGTTGCCGGCGACGGCCATCCAACCGAAAGGTGATGCAAAAGCATTCGACTCGCTTTACCAGCGCGTCTGTTGGGAACAGCAGCAACCGGCAGCCCTGATCTATGCCCCTACCTCGTCTGACGGGCGACCATGGGAGGCGGCTGGCGCCAAGTTTTATACCCTGCGCGACAATGCGATCGCGTTTCGCAAGGTGCAGCAGCGGATGCAGACCCGCGTCGGCATTAACCGCCGGCGTGGCATCGCCCAAGACGAACGACTCTACACGGTGCTGGCCATCCGGGAAACGATACTTCTGGAATCTTCGTCACAGCATTCAGCTCATAACCACGGCCTCACCAAGGATACCCTTGTTCCTACCCGTTTCCTCGGCAGCTTGGTAATCCCTGATGGCACGCATAATACGGTGGTTGACGCACTCCATAAGATCACTCACCTCGGTGGACGCCAAACCACTGGTCTTGGCGCAGTGGCGATACGCACGCTATCGCCAGAAGAGACGAGTGAGAATCTGCTTGAACGCATAGATGCAATGACCAAGCGCTTCAGGCAGCAGGCTAAGCTGTACCAAGACCTTGGCGGCAACCCTTGGTCAATCAACGGCCATATCTTTACCGTCGACTTGCTGTCGGATGCTATCTTGCTTGAAGATAGCTGGATCCCGACCCAAGAGTTTAGCACCGATCAACTGAAGGCGATTACCGGCATTGAGGCCACCTTGATCCGCTCGTTTACGACCACCAAAACGGTAGGTGGTTATCATACCCAATGGCACCGGCCCAAACCAACCAATATTGCTGTGTCGATGGGTAGCGTGTACGTCTTTAAGACCAAAACTCCCTTGGAAACCAAGGACATTGAGCAACTTGCCGTCCTCCAACACGACGGCATTGGTGAACGCCGCCAAGAAGGGTACGGTCAGGTGCGCATCTGCGACGAGTTTCACTTGCGGAACATCCTGTAAGCGAAGAAGGAGAAGTGATGAGCAGC
>RFKD01000033.1 GCA_003694545.1 Candidatus Parcubacteria bacterium
ATTCGTGATATCTCTGGATATAACAACCACGGCGACTGGCGCAACCATGCGAGCACCACCGCGCCCGGCGTACTTGGGCAAGGGGTGGAGTTGGATGGGGTAAATGATCATATCAATGCCGGCAACGACACCTCGCTCAACTTCACAGGTGCGTTTACCGTTGCGGCGTGGGTGCGTACCACGGTGTCACAGCAAAATGCGAATATCGTTGCCAAACACCGATCCGACTACTATTACGGACCGTGGCGTCTCCAAACCGACGCTGGATCGCAGGGCACACAATTCAAAATGACCATCGGTGATTCAGCAAGTCAAGAATGGCATGCCACGGGACCGGACCTTGCCTCCAACGACCGTCGTTGGGTGCATGTGGTTGGCGTCTTTCGACCTTCAACGGCGGTTGAGTTGTGGGTGGACGGCAACCTTGTTGCGCAAAATACGAGCGGGATCCCCAGTTCTATCCCGACCGTGACAAACCCCCTCATTATTGGAGCACGCCACACATTTGGCGGTAGCATTGACGAGTATTTTGCTGGGTATCTGGACGATGTCCGCGTCTACAACCGCGCTCTTTCAGCGGCGGAGATTCAGGAGTTGTACCGCTTGGGACGATAAGCAAGGGAAGGGTGGAAATGTTCACGATCCGACAGAGAAGGAGGTGTGGAGATGGAAGGTGGCTGAAATGGTACAATGCCAAGAGATGCCCCCTCATTCAGCGGAAACGCTGCGGAGAGGGTAAGTACTCGTTACTCGCTTTTTAACGCAAGCCATTGTATGACTGCACGCGTTGCTATTAACGGTTTTGGGAGAATTGGGCGTGCCTTTTTGCGCGTAGCATGGCGCCGCCCGGAGCTCCATATTATCGCCATTAACGATTTAGGCGACCCAGAAAACCTCGCGTACCTTTTGAAGTACGACACGGTCTATGGACGATTCCCCGAGCCGGTGCGTGTGGAGCGAGAAGGCGATGCTGCTGTGCTCGTTATTGGTAAAGAGACCCGCATTGCGATGTTGAACGAGCGCGACCCTACGAAGCTGCCGTGGCGCGAAATGGACATTGACATTGTGGTGGAAGCAACAGGCATATTTGAGAGCTATGAGAAGGCGCGCGTACACCTTGAAGCAGGGGCGCAGCGCGTGGTGATTACTGCCCCGGTGAAGGACGAACCGCCAGCTGGTGTGCGCGGGGCAACGGTTCTCGTTGGCGTGAACGAAGAGGCGTTGGCTACCTGTGACATTTCTTCCAACGCGTCGTGCACGACGAATGCCGCTTCCCCCGTCGTGCAAATCCTTCACGAAGCGATTGGCATTGAGCGGGCCATGCTCTCGACCGTGCACGCCTACACAGCAACACAGCGGATCGTCGATGGGCCCGATCCGAAAGATTTTCGCCGCGGCCGCGCGGGCGCGCAGAACATTATTCCCACTTCAACCGGTGCTGCCGTGGCGACCACAAAAGCGATCGTGGAGCTCGCCGGGAAGTTTGACGGGGTCGCGCTGCGCGTACCTGTTCCCGCGGGATCCATTGCCGACATCACCTTTGTTGCCAAGCGCCCAACAACTACGGAAGAAGTCAACAGTATTTTGCGCGCGGCCGCGGCGACCGAACGCTGGCGGCGGGTGTTTGCCGTTACAGAAGACCCAATCGTTTCCAGCGATATTATTGGTCAACCATACGCTTCTATTGCCGACTTGCCAATGACGCGCGTCGTGGACGGCACGCTCGGGAAGGTGATGGCATGGTACGACAACGAAATGGGCTATGTGCACGCTTTGGTGGAGCACGCGGTGAGCGCCGCAAAGTATGTGGGCTAAAGGGCTTACGGTTGTTCTCGCGGCAGATCACGCGGGCTTTGCGCTTAAGGAAGTGCTCAAAGGATGGCTAGCGCAAGCGGGAGTTGCAGTTGAAGACTGCGGCGCTGTTTCGCCCGATCCGGCGGACGATTACCCCTGCTTTATCTTCCCCGCGGCGCGGCGGGTGCAGGAGTTGCGCGTGCAAGGCGCGCAAGCGTTTGGGGTGGTGCTTGGCGGCTCAGGGCAGGGAGAAGCAATGGCGGCAAACAAGGTGCCCGGCGTGCGCGCGGCAGTTTTTTACGGCGGCGATTTGGCAATCGCGCGCCTTGCGCGGGAGCACAACGACGCGTTCATTCTTTCCCTGGGCGCGCGCTTTGTTGGCGAAGAAGAGGCAAAGGAGGCGGTGCGCCTTTTTCTCACTACGCCGTTTTCGCGGGAAGCGCGGCACGCTCGGCGGCTGGAGCAGATAGCGCAGGAAGAGTGCCGATGAGGCAGGGCATTATGAATGATCAAGCAAACACGCATCATTGGCGCGGGGACGAAACGCCCGTAGTTGTTCCCGCGGTGCTTCCGCGGCGGTGGGAGGATGTCGCAAGCGCGGCGCGCGCCATTGCGGGCGCCGCGCCGCGCTTGCAGGTGGATGTGGTGGACGGCGTGTGCGGAAAAGAAACAACATGGCCCATCCTTGGCGGGGAACATTGGGACCTGTTGGCGCGGGAAGAAGAGGGGCTCCCGTTGTGGAAGGCGCTGGATTATGAAGTGGATCTCATCGTTCGCGGGGAAATTCTTGAAGAATGGGCGCGCGGCTGGACGCGCGCCGGGGCGGCTTCCATTATTTTTCATCCTTACTGCGCGGGCGGGGCGGTGGAATCACTTGTGCCGCTCATAGAAGAGGTAAAGGAGCAAGGCCTTGAAATTGGAATTGGTGTGCGCCCCTCGGAAGATGTCGGCGCGTACGCGCCACTGTTTGTGCGCGCTGATTTCGTGCAAATTATGGGGAACGATATTGTGGGCGCGCAAGGTTTGCCACTGATGCTTTCGGAGGCGTGCGCGCAGTGCGCGCGCGTCCGGGAAGCGTTTTCTGGGCCGATAGGGATCGACATCGGTGTTAATCGTGACACCCTCAAACGTCTTGCCGCGTGCGGCTTTTGCCGCTTTGCCGTCGGTTCGGCGATACTCAAAGCAGACGATCCGAAAAAGGCCTACAAAGAGCTTGTCGTGCTCGCGCGCGAGAGGCTAGGCGGCTGACAATGTGCTACGATACCAATGTGTTATGACAGAGGATGCGAATTTGCAGAATGTTCCATGCGCTCGCCGCGGTGCAAGAGCGCGAGCGCCGACTTGGCTTGCGATTGTGGGGCTTGCGGGTATTTTTCTTTTTGGCGCTTTCCCGATTGCGCGCGCCGCGGAAGTTCGGTTCGGGCAGGATTTGTTTGCGCCCGCGCAGGCGCGCTATGAGAGTAATGTGTATTTTTTCGGCAGGAGCAAAGCGCGTTTTTCTGCCCAATCCGCAGGAGATGTGGTTTTGTTCGCGCAAGACGAGGCGGAGATTGCTGATACCGCCGAGATTGCCGCCGACGCGCTTGTGGCGGGCACCTTCGCGCGGGCAAGTGGCACAACGACAGGCGATGTCCGCTTGGGCGGACTTTACGCGGAGGCCGCCGGGCGCATTGAAGGGGACGGCGTGCTTGCTGCGGTGGATACAGTGCGCCTTGCGCCAAACGCGAGAGTTGGAGGAGATGTTATCGTATGGAGCGGCTGGGGGAAGGCTGAGATTTTGGGATCTGTTGCGGGGAACGCCACGATTATCGCAC
>RFKD01000034.1 GCA_003694545.1 Candidatus Parcubacteria bacterium
CCCTTGGGCAATCGGTCTATCTTAAAGTCAATTTCCTCAACCATGCCGCTCATGGCCTACCTCCAATTACTTTGGCGAACTGGTGTTCTAATTGAGGAAGTCGCTCCTGAATCGCTCTCCACACCAAGCGGTAATCTACGCCAAAATAGAAATGTATCAACTTCTCTCTCATTCCCGCCATTTCCTTCCACGGAGCTTGAGAATGTTTCTGGCGTATCTCATCGGGTATCTGTTTCACGGCTTCGCCGATGATTTCGAGTTTTCTCATCACAGCACTGGTGGTCTTGTCGTCTGCCTGAAATGTTTCCAAGTCCATGCCTGCGGTGAATCTTTCGATACTGTCTATCGCCGCCAGAATATCTTTCAAGTAGAGGGTAGAGTCTCTCATACGGCGACAACCTCGCGGAGAACCGACTCTTGCAACTCGCTCCGCAGAGCGCGTTTAGGCACAACGTCCACTTTGCGCTGGAGCACCTCTTCCAGATATAGTGTCAATCCTATCAAGTCAAATAGGTCTGCTTCGTCCTCAAACTCGACAAGGACGTCAATATCACTGTTTGCGCTTTGTTCCCCACGCACAACAGAACCAAAGAGACCTACTTCCCGTGTCTTGAAGCGAACAGCGATTATAGGTCTTAACTCTCTCAACTTGGTCACAATGTCTTCAGCGTCCATAATTGCCATTACCTCTTTCTCATCCGCGATTATGGCACAAGCGGGCTAACGCTCCGCGGTTCAGCCGCCGCCGAAGGCGGTCGGCTGCAACCGGTTGTTAGGCCGATTATTTCTCGATGAGAAACAGAAACTCTCGATTTGGTTCATCAGCATCCCGAATCCATTCATTTGTCCACTTCATGCCCGCCATGACATTCTTTTGATAGTCCAGTTCCATGACTTCAAGCAGTCTTCCATTGCGTTCGATGGCTTGGTTAAGCTCATCCGCAGTGGCTCTTCCTCCAGAGCTATACGACAAAATGATCCAGCGAGCCTTGGTCGCCTTAATAAGGCGTTCAATCGCCTCTACGACTATGAAGCGACCGTTGTCGTTTCTCCTAAACTCTTCAAAAACCGATCCCGCAACTATGTCGGAAGTGTCTTTGCGACGTTTAGCCTTTCCAAAAAGCTCCGGCTTGTCGAAAAGGCATACGCTGGTCCAGAGATGATAGTAGGAAGCGTAACGGACCCGAGAAGACGGCATTTTCTCGTTGTTAGAACCATATGGTGGGTCAAAGTACGCAAGGTCAACGGACACCTGTGGCACCAAATCGAATATATCCTTACGGTATACTTGGTGCTCGACTGGTGAGATGAAGACGTCAGGGACCTTGAGTGTGAGGTGATTGTAGGATCGAGGCGACCATTTGTTCAGATACGAGACGAAATGCCCGAGCGTGTTATCCACTTTGTCGAGAGCCAGGATTAAACTTGTTAGGGCAACTGCCTTGTCAACTCTCTCAAGAGACAGATTTTCTATCTCTTGGCGAATGCCATCCAACTTTCGCGTATTGTGTATCTGCCACGGTTTCTTCATCCCATCGGCCTGAACGGCACTACCTCCATTTGGCTGTCCTCCGTAATGCTCAGTAAACCAACCATCAATAGGCGGAACGGAATTGAGGTGGTCAATGAGAGGTTGATATTCCTTCCGCTCCTTCCTGTTGAGAAGGTAACAGGTGGCGAACACTTCAGACCATACTGCAATATCATTACAAACAACGGTATATCCGCTCTTAGCTAACGCCTGCGATACTCTCGTTGTGCCAGAAAAACCATCCAAAACTGTTCTCGCGTTAACTCTTTTGGCGAGCTGGAGAATATATGGAATGAGCTTCAGTTTTGAACCGGCATACTTGATCCCCTCCGTAGGAGGAGCATCAAGGACGAAGTCTTCAAATAGAGGTAGCGTTTCCATTACTTCAACCCCGACTGCTCCTTTAATCGCGCAATATCCTTCTCAATTTTTTCGAGTGCCGATGAATGCCCGGCTTCGGATGATACAAGAGCGTGAGAAAAGAGCTTCACGAGAATCAGGTTGTGGGAGTAATCAATCCAGCCGTTGGTGATGCTATCGAAATACTTTAGCGCCTTCTTGGTATGCGTCCAGAGTCCACGTTGTAGAGCATTGGCAGCGGCGTCACCATACCGAACTTCACACACATAGTCGCCATCTGAATCATAGAAGCGGAAAACTGGATGTTTTCTCCCTTTTTTCTCCGACGATACGCTGTGTCTGTGCCGCTGCACGCTCGTAGTCAAAGACAAGGATGTTGCACCTTTTTTGCTGCTCGTCGTATATCAATGAGAGCACGTTGATATTCTGAAATTCTGCAAACGCCGGGTCCTTAAGCAGTCTTTGGATGGCCTCCTTCCCTTCAATGTTACCGCCCTCTTTTTGCAGCCGCGGAAACATCTGAAATTTCTTGTCGGTCGATAGCTGAAGAGGGCCATCACCATAGGCTTTCAGGCTCACGGTAAACTCGGCCTTCGTGCTCTCGTTGATGATCTTGATGTCCTCTTCCTGCGACTTGGCTCGATAGAGGTCTTTGCCAAAGTACACAGCTCGGAAATCGTACATGTACTGGTTGATGAACTCCGCGATCGCAATCTCGGCAAGGTCACCGTGTGTCTTGTTTCCGACGAGTCGCATAGTGAAGATATTGCTCAGCGTTATAGTGATAAGGTCAGGGTGTTCGCTGCACAGTAGCTTCAGTCGCGCTGTGAAGTCTTTATACGGATTGTGCCCGGACATATCATTCCCATTTTGGTAGCCTAACTAGTGGTTATGCGGACGTCCGCCTAATCCCTTTTAGATTACTCCTTCCGCCTAATCCCCTAAATCGCTTGGGACTTTGGACAGAATTGGTTATAATCCGATAAATGCATTATATCCACCTCACTCCAAAAGGTCAAGATTCCATGAAAAAAACCTCCCCGCAAACGCCTCGACCAGGTATCCGACGCCATCCGCACCAAACACTACTCCTAC
>RFKD01000035.1 GCA_003694545.1 Candidatus Parcubacteria bacterium
CCGGGGGGGGGGGGGGGGGGGGGCGACGCAGCTATACATCATCGTCAACAGGTTCGCGGTAGGGATCCGCAGGCCGTTCTTTGCGCACGGGAATAGGCGGGCGCGGAAGTGGGTTCTGGCGTTCTTGCAAAGAGACAGAAGGGAGAGGTATTACACCCGATTCGGTTGGCCGTTCCACAAGAGAGGACTGTGCCGGCTGTGTTGGTTGAGGGCGGAGAGGCGACAGAGAGGGCGCGGGTGGTCGATACGACACACTCTTTTCGTTCAAAGGAGGTTGGACTACTGCGGGGCGGTGTTGGGATGGTAATTGGGAAGGTTTAAGAGGAAGCGGCTGTGCGTCTCGCGCCTGCTGCTGTGGGAGCACAAGAGCGGGCTTTTGCGACGCGCTTGAAGCCGAGAGTTCTCTTTGTGTTTGCTGAGGTTCACTCTTGAATAATTGAACAACCTCCTTACAAAACGCGCGCGCGCCGCCTGTTGGGCCGTGGTCGAGAAGAAACACGATTGTGTTCGCCACTTGAGGCGTAACCCCTAGTTGTTCTTGGAGAATGCTAACAACCTGTTCTTGGGGAGTGAGGTTTGCGAGGTAAAGTAAAGAAGTGTAGAGCGCCAACGCTCGGTTGGGAGCGGGCGCTTCAGTATACTGCGGTATTTCATCAAACAACTGGATCAGGTTTTCGACGACATTCCCTACGGCTAGCGCGCAGGGAAATGGAACAAGCGAGAATATTTCCACAAGAAACTCGCCAACAGGCCCTTTCGTCAACTCCTTCACTTCCGGACTTATGTCGGGAAGTTTTTGCGTGCCACTAAGGCTTGCGGGAGACGGGCGGGCTTGCTGTGCCGCGCTCTGGGTCGTGTTTCTTTGGGAAGGTGGGAAAAGTGGGTTTGAGCCACTCATACACTTTGCTGTCAGTTGGTTACGATGAAATATTATGGCGAGCCAGCGGGTCCCGGGGCGGTAGTCACCGTAGGTTGAGCGATGCCGCGCTCCACAAGGCGCTGCATTTGTTGTGACCACATTCGAAGAGCTTCCTCAGGATCAGCTTCTTCTCGCGCAATTTGGTTTGCTTTTTTGAGCGCCTCTTTAGCCCCTTGTTCAACCGCTTCTTCTGTGAGCGCAAGCCCAAAATACCTCCACCAGTGCCCGCGGCGCTCTCGCAATTCTTCAGCGAACTGACGGAGTCGAGCGATGGCTTCCTGTTTACGGCGCCCTTCAATGAGATAACTGGCAATTGCTTGTTTCGACAAGGCGTACATATTTGTGTCGGCTGTTGTTGCATTCACGTAGACATTATCAATTTGCTCCACGCCAGTTCGGTGTCGCTCAGCCATCTTTGCGATGTAGGAGCGGACCTCCATACTGGTAGCGCCGAAAGTGCGTTTCAGGCGTTCTAGGGTGTCATAATCCTGCTGGAAGGCCATATTGGTGGCACCAACTCCGGCTCGGTTAGCGTCTTCGATAGCTTGCTCCAGCTTTGAGTAAAAGCCATTTGCCGCCTTCAGGATTTCGGCAGGCTCGGTGAGAAGGCCTTGCTCCCACTTGCGTTGCAGATTAGCAATGTTGTCTCGCTTCTCCTTCAAATTCTTAATAGCTTGTTCTTGGTTTTGTATTTGTTGGAGCTGTGCTTCATAAGAAGCGAGATTCGCCTGTTCAGCAGAAGTCAGCGATTCTTTTTGCTTCAACGCCTGGTAATTTCTCTCAATGGCGGCAAATCGCGCGCGTTCCGTTTCAAGGCTTTGCTCTTTTGCTTCAATATCTTGGTCAAGTTCGTTAATTTCTCCAAGGCTAAGATCTTTTTTGATGGCAGCGAGTTGTTGTTGCGCCGTGTCTACGTCGGCAGGCGTTGCGGTTGGATCATGGAGCTTTTGCTCCAGCTCTGCCTTTTTTTCTTCCAAGTTTTTTCGCCGCTGCTCTACATTTTGCGTTGTTTGTAAGACTTCCTTTTGCCGATCAGACAATTCTTGTTCCTCTGCTTTTGTTTTTCTGAACTCGGCCATCGCTTTTGCCATATCCATCGTGTACCGCTCCTGCTCTTGCACAACATCAGCGTAGCTCACACCAGTTCCCATTGTTCCTAGCGCGGCAAAAACCCTGGCAACTCCCTTGTCGCCCTTTCCCTTATACATTGCATCCATCCAGTCGAGGAAAGATCGGTGAACCGCCGGCCTGGTAAGGACAAAATGCAAGCCGCGTGCAAGTCGCCCCATTTTTGCCTTGTCTTCTTTGGTTTTTGCGGCATAGTGGGTGTATTTCTCGCGAAGCTTCCCCGCGCTCCATCCTGCGAAAGTACGGCTTGCCCGTTGCGCGACCGCGAGGGTTGGCAAAGTAGCAGCGGCGCCAAACAGTCCACCTATCCCAAATCCCGTCGCCACAGCGAACACCTTGCCCTTATTGCGCTGCAGGAAACCATGTACCCTGCTGAACCTTTCGTCGCTCCATGAGGCGCTCACTTGGCGCGCGAGCATCAGCGATCCCCACAGCAGTCCGATTGCAACGGCAAAGAGAAACACCAGAGCAAAGCCCTGCATTTCGCCGATAAACGCTTGATGGTAGGTGGGTCCGTCTTTTGGAAAGGTCATTCTAATTCGGTTGATAAAAAGGAGTGTGACCCACAGCCCAAGGAAAAAGAGAGGGGCAAAGAACGATTCCCGTAGCAGCTTCCCCCACCACATACTCCAATATTTCTGGAGGTTGGGGATCGCCCATGCCACAAAAGCAAACGGCGAGAGAATCATTAAAATCAGGAGGTAGAGGAAGCGCACCAAGAGCATCAGGCCCGCCGAGAATAAGATCACCCCGAGCACGACGAGAAAAATGGCGCCACCAAAAAACATTGCGGCTTGCCGCTTGTAGTCGGCGGCTGTGGCGCTACCACTTTCTGTTGCGGGCGATTCTTGGTATAGAGAGGTAAGGGCAAGCGCTTCGAAAAACGCTCCTGCGTAGCCGCCGCTTGCGCACTGCCACAAGTCAGCGAGGATGTTTCTCTTCTCTCCTGTTGATGTCGGCACACAACCTTTGCTGCCGTCATTGACGGTTGTGAGGTAGATTTGGATAGCGGCAATGTTTGAAATCTCTATGACGAATTTGGTGAAAAAAATGCTGTAATTGACCAACAGCGCGGCGATGATGATGTAGGCAACGGTGCGTAAATACTCCCCTTTTTGAAACCCAAGTATTAAAAGGGCGCCTGTGTAGAGGATGCCGAATATGAGGAAAATGTTGACGATGTCTCTTACAAGGGTCCACGCCAGCATTACTGCGTTATCTGGCCCGGCCCCCAAGGCGGCAACTATATGGCCCATTTGAAAAACGGTGTAGAAGACAACTGTGTTGAAAAACGATCCAACAAACCCAGCAAACACCCCCGCCATATACAGCAGGAACCAGGCAACACTCGCAATGGCGCTGAAAAACATCTCCATACCTAGGCGATTGTTAGCCGTTTGGGTCCAGTCCGGCGTCTACCAAGCAAACAAAGAATCTGACGCGCGCGAAGGGGCCGCTCTGTTGTTGCTTAGATGTGTGCGTTGTGCGCGCAGCCAGCACCACAAAGAGTATACCACACCAACACCTCAAAGCAGCGCTACACCTGTGCATAACCCAAAGGGCAATTTGCCGCGCGCAACGGATCATTCGTAGCGCACCATACCGCGCACTGCCGCTTTGCCCGCGGAAGTGGTAAAAATCCACACTCCAAAATTTTTACCTGTTTCCTGATCATTTACCTGGCGCAGAGCAATAGGGGCGCCGCTCGGGTCTTTGGTTGTGTGTCCCGGGTAGACTAACTCCCCTAAGGGGACGCCTTTTTGCGCCACGACGCGCACATTTTGGAGTGTTACGCTGCGCAACGCGCTGCCCGACGGGCTCCACACCTCCAAGAGTCTGGCCTGCTCAAGGCGGCTGTGGCTTCGCTGAAGCGTTGTATTGCGCACGAGCGCTTCTTCAAGCATGTCAGTGGGTGCTTGCGGAGCAAGCCGCAGGCCCACATTGTCAGAAATAATCATGCTGTCACGTGCTTCAAAGCGCGCAAGGATGCCACGCCAAGCAAATGCGCCTACTTTTCGCTTGCTGTCTTGCACCGTCAGCGTACTAGAGGCGATGATAAGACGGGTTGGTTGTGCCGACGGCGGGGCATCCAGCAACACCGCTCCCATATCAGCGCGCGTTGTGTCGATGGTGCTTGAGGCTATCCACACGATTCCTGGAGTGGTGCGTTCAATAGTTAAGGCTGCCACAGCGCTTTGCTTGTCGGCTAGGGGCTTAAGAGTGAGGTTTTCAATGAGGATATTGCGGTAGCCCGTGATGCGGATAGGACGAAGCACGGGCAGGTTTTGCGGATTTGGGATAACGACGAGGTCTTGTTGCGCCCCCCCGACGGGCGGGGAGCCGCCCGTCGGGGGGGCGCGCCACACCACAGGCTTTTGCAATGGTAGCTCGAGATTTCGGTACGATTGCTCTTCTTCCCCACTTTCTTCGTTGTGTTTATTTTCTTTCTCATTAAATGGCGTCAGTGGGTTGTTGACGGTCCCTCCTTCGTCTTTGTTGTATCCTGCGTGGAGTGATGTTGAAGCCTCTACTAGTTTGTCGTTAATGATGGCTGCAAAAAAAGAATCAACCCCCTTCATTCCTCTTCCCAAATCTGTTTGTTGTAGCGTAAGGTCGTTAGGTTGATGTTGTTGTTTGGTCCATTCTTCCGAGTCATCTTCTTTGTGTTTGGTTGTCTGTGGGGTATGACTGAGCGTAACCACGCCAATAAGCACCATACTTGCGATACATACAATGGTAGCCAACACTATTATTTTTTCCCGAGTTCCTTGTGGCAGCATACGAGTCACTTTATCACACTGTAGACTCTCCTGATCTACTGCAAATGAGTTCCCAGATTACTCGTATCCAGTGTGTGCTGTTCCACATACACAACTTGCACAACTTGTTTTTCATGAATTTCTTGTTTTTTCTTTGTGAAGCCGTGTAGTTCAGAAGGCTTTTAGTCGTGAAAATCCTTGACCACATAATGTATTGGTTGTGTGCATTTTGGCACAGATACCATCAAACCTCTTGAGTGCTACGAAAGTGTCCAAAACCTCCTTTTGTAGTTAATTGTGGGTGTCACATGTAGAGGATGCTTCAGTTCATAGAACTCGCATGATTTATTTTTGTACTTAACGTAATGTGTTGCAAACTCGCATACATTGAACCCTTGCTTTCTTAAGATTAAGTGGAACGAGATACATCTCATCTCTATCTACATACATTCGGCCTATAAGATTCCCATTCTTCCGTCAACATTGTGCTCCCTAGTGCACTGAGCTTCGGTGAGGTGATTTGGTCGAAGTTGTCCCACAATAGTCCAATACTGTCCGATTATCCTTCACGATTACCACACTTGCGTTCAAGGTAGTTTTTCCAACGCACTTTTTTCAGGCCAAACAACACCAATGTTCTCGGCAAGAAAGGAAGCTGTCGTTGAGTAGGCATACTTTCTGTACTAAAGAAAGAATCGTTTATTCGTTATGGTGCTCAAAGGAGCATTGCCTCTTTGAGGCGTGATGGGCTGTTGAGTCCCTAACCAATAATATGTTCGCTTCTGATGTTGTGGAGAACGACTTCTTCATTGTGCATTAAGGCGCAATTCATTACCATGGTGCTAATTCGGGGTTTGGGGCAACAGTTCTCGTAAAATTAGCTATCATTTTGAGGCGTAGCCAATAAAATGGCTCGTGTTCTTTAAGGCGCGATTGGGTTGGCTCTTCAAAACTTCCCACGACTAGGCGGTTTCTCCCCCAAGTAAGGACTTCCTCACGCGCGTCACCCCATAGGTCCATTGCCCAGCCATCCGGATTCCACATGAGCATTCCCGGAATCTCTTTATTAGAAAAAATGGACTCACCGAACCATGCCCCTCCACCCTCCAGCACACGTGTGAAGCCGTTTTTGTCTATCGCGTACGCCTCACCCCACAATTGCATCACTTCGCGACCATTTACAAGCCGAGCGAGTTGATAGGCAGATGGACCCCTGGGAGAGTGAATCCAATATACTTTTCCAGTGGGACCCACGAGTGAGCCATCGCGGGGTTGTCGCATTTGTTCCAAGTATATTTCCAGCCCGCTATCTTCGGGAACAAAATCCCCGACAACCGCTCGTTGAACGTCAACGAATGATGGACCCTCAAAGCGGTAGACCAGTGTACCATCTTCTGCGTCTCGTATTTCTGTTCCCAAACCTCCTACGACCGCCATTTCCAAGCCGGGTCGGCTGGGTATGAGGTCAGCAATTTGCACACCATCCCAATGATCTTCATTTTCCACCCATCCTGATCCACCCGTCGGCGTCGCCAAGATGTTGCCGTATTTGTCTATTTTATACTTTCCTACCCACATAAACTCCGCCTTCCCGTTTCGATTTGCATCGTACGGCCAAACAGAATGTCCTGCTTGATGAGTGCTAGCGGTCCAGAGTTTTTCAATCTTCCACGGACTAAGACGAAGTGCGATGGTACGGCTGTATACGTCCATATAACCAGGCATCTTGCCGTTGGGTCCCTTGGTTGCCATGATAGCATATGGTGCAGTTTCTCCTTCAAATAACACCAAGTCAAATTCACACATGCGGTGATAATCAACAGGCCTCTCAAGACCAGGTTCACTGGAAAGATCATATCGAGCGCGTACAGTTCCAGTAAGGAGATCATAGATACGCATTTCCACTTTGTCTGGGCTTCCTCCAGGTATCCCCGCACCGCAGGCTATGATCTCATCAGTGCCATCTCCGTCTATGTCAAATGTTCTTCCGTCGGAATGGTGAACATTGAGCTCAGGCCAATTTGGATTAGTGTTGTCAATTTGTTTTGGTTGATAGTATTCCCACAACATGTTTCCGTAAGGTGTAAACACTCGCAAAAGACGTAACGCATTGTGTTGCACAAAGTAGGGAAGAGATTCTCCCTTACGAAACGCAATCCATACTCTGCTGCGCACATTATCTTCGCCATTTCCGGGGAGAGTAAAGGAAATACGTGGTTTAAAACCAGTGAGGATGTTGCTACCCTGGTTGGCGTTACCTGGGTTAGTAGGATTCGTATCGTCATTTCTAGGGGGGTTGCACTGTGCATCTTCACATTCTGGATTACCCCCTCCTGTATTTTTCTTTCCACCAGTGCGGAGCGCAATCTCTATAATGAGGAGCCGATCCTGAATCGGAATGAGATCCCCGATACTCTTTGCGGTTCGTACCTGTGCTTCAAGCGAATCTAATTCTACACTAAACTTGCCGGAAGTGTCCAAACTGCGCAACCACGCGATACGGTCCAATAGTTGTTGACGCTCTCTCTCAAGCTCTGTTGGGTCAGAAAGGTCAACATTCCTAGGATCATGAAGGCGCGCGAGGATGTTGGCGAATGTCTGTGACAGTACCTGAATTTCTTCGGTGGTTTGCGCCACCTCCACCCGCTCGCGCAAAGCTTGAAGCTCAACCAGCACGTTTTGGTAGGTAACGCATGCGGGCGATACAGCTAACGCCGTTTTCGGAACACTATACATGTTTAGCGGGGGAGGAAACACGCCGCTCTGTTCCCAATGCGGCACTCCCCAGCCCAACGCAATCGCAAGTCCTGCCGCTAAATAGATCGGAGCTTGCTTTTTCAGCGAGATGGAGAAAGAGAGTGCCATATGTATGAACAACAATCTATAGCTAGATGTTCACGGGGCGTTTACTCCAACATCGGCAGGCGTTAACTTCCGCACCGCGGGCCAAGTTCGATTAGTTGATGGGCGTTGTATGACTTGCCGGCTTGTTCCTTCACGCACCACAACCTCTCCTTCATGCGCCTCAATGGTAATTCGTTCTGCGGGAATGTATGGCGGTGTCCAATTGCTAAAAACGAAACCTACTTCGATGCGCCCCTTGTTGCCTGCGGCCACAATGTCATGAGCGTGAGGATGGGTGGTGCCATTTCCTGCTCCAATGTAGATATTGCCATCATTTCCCAACAAGGTGAGAAAGCCGCTGTGTACCGTGATATCGCGCGATGACGAACGCACGTAGTTTGCGACGATAGTGTTGCTGTCGCCATGTCTGTTAACGATGCCTGATTTTACGTTCAAGACGGTGTTCCCCCGCACGATGTTCTGCTGTGATTTCAAAGAAATAGTATCGTCTGAATAAGGATTGTTCTCAACAAGGTTATATTCTATGACGGCGTACAGGGGATTTTCGGTGATTAATCCTCCCATGCCCACCTGGATGGACTCCTCCAAATTGTTATCATAACTCGCGGGGGTGGGAACCTTGTCCCGCACATAGTTATGATCAATCCACGCGTACAGAGGGCCCTTGCCGCCATCCGTTCGCATGTAGATTCCCTGCACTTGGTAGTTGCGAATTTCGTTATGGTCAACGCGATTGTAGTCAGCGTCTAACCCAAGACGGATGGCTCCTCGTCGCTGAGCTCCAACAATCAGATTCCGCGTTATGCGGTTGTAATCGCCCTCGCTTGCCACCTCATCGTTGCCATTAAACACAAAGCCCTCAAGGGTTATGTAATCACCAGCAAGCACAAACCCTCCGCCGATGGTCGTTCCGCCCCTTGTTTGCGACTGGATAAGTATGCGGGCATCAGGCCGCCCCGACCGGGAAATGGTGAATGTGCCGCTGTAAGCTCCCGGAGCGACAATAATGCGGTCGCCCGGTTGCGCGTTTTGCAAGGCGGCGCGCAAACCGCTTGCGGAAGACACCAAAACATCCCGTATCGGGCTAGTGCCCGACGGAGGCCCTCCTGGCGTCTGGGCGGAGCTCCACGGATAACAGTCGGGTTCGTCGCACACAACCGGCGCTCCAGAAGAAGGGGGAGGGGTTCCGCTTCCAACAGAAACGTTTCCTACCGTGAGCGCAAATTCAATGAGGTTAAGGTTCTCACGGATGGGAATCAAATCAGCGTGGTTGTGTGCGGAAGCCAGGCCCGATGCGGCGGCCGCCAGCTCTTGCGCGTAGGTGCCGTTTGTGTCTTTTGCTTGCAGGCGAGATACCTGCTCTTGTAGCTGACTGCGTTCGCGTTCAAAGTCGAGCGCTTCTCTCGCGCGCATGATATCTGTTTGATTATGCGTTTGGAGGGTGTAAAATCGATGTAATGCCGCCTGCATTGTTTCTATGTCTGTTGCGGATACAAGCGAAGAGCGAATGTCTTGTAGCTCGGCAAGATTAGTCGCGCTATCCGCGCACATACCCGCAGGTGAGCCAACGACGCTTTGCGCCGATGGTGGGTCGACCACCACCATCCACATTACCGCAGCACACGCCACGACGAGTAATCCAGCGCGCAATAGGCTGTTGAGGCTGAGAAGCTTGGCTCCTTCTTTCATATCGCTTCTTGCTCATTACATTTCCCCGCGTTGACGGAAAGGACAGCTGAGGGGGAGGGTGTTTCTCGTGGGATTGGTTTCATACGCTAGGTATGGACTCTGCTTCTCATTTCTCATATGGCGTGGTTGTCGGATTTCGTTGGTGAGCGCTTTTCTACGCGGCGCTCTTCCATCAAACCTCATTAGGGGGCAATCCCCACCCAGGGTGCGAAGGGGCCGACCACCGACGGGGATAATCGTGGCGGGTCTGTTTTGGGAATGGAGCTCGTTTCTCGTACCGTCGTGTTTTCATGCAGACCAAAGGAAAGAGGGCCTTCATGTCCTTCTACTGTGGTGTTGAGTGCTGGATATCGAAATTCGGATGAATACTGATGACCGATGCGCAAATTACCGGTGGTATTACGGAGAGCGACATTATACGCTTGCTGATGAGGTCCGTTTGTAACTTCCCAGTGAGTCCACGGAACATCACCGGCCAAGACGCGGATATCTCCCACAACATTCTCAATAACATGGTTCGGGCCGTTTATGGCAACCGTTGTGTTTTCAAAACGCGAATTGCGGATCGAGTGGCAACAACCGTGCCTCACCTGAATGGCGCCCCCCTGCGATTTGATGTGTGAATCTACGATATGCATTCCTCCCTGCTTTAAATCAATCACAGTTAGGTCTCGCGACACATCGCCGTATAAATATCGCATCACCCAATTGATTTGGTGTGTGTCGCGCAACTTGGCGAAAGAGCCCGACGGCCCCTGCGCTTCTATGAACTGTATGTTCGGCGCGTGATAAGGAACGCCGCTTGGTCCCCCTGTGAGGAGACAGCGCTCGATGGTCACGTTATCGAACCAGTCGGTGTCGTCTTGGAATACCGATCGGATCGCGCCGCCTGCGGAAGGGTTGTCCCAAACCTTCCCATACAGGCGCCGCACTTCTTCTGTGGTGTAGAGGCGCAGTTCGCAATAATCCACCCGGGCATTTTTTCCGTTAGTAAACGACAACCCGATACTGCTTTGTCCGTTATTAAACGCGGGCCAAATGCGCACGCGACGAAAGACGTGATTTTCTCCAGAAACATTGGACCGAGAATCTTTGAGATCAACGCCATATACCCAAATATTTCGAGAGTTTTCCGTGAGAGTAATGCCGCGCGCCAAATGCGCGCCAAGAATGTTCCGCGCGCGAATTACGATAGGGTGATCAGGGGTGCCTTGCGCACTCACAGTTATTGGTTCGTTGTATGTGCCGTCTTCCAAGATAATATGATCTCCAGGTCGAGCGTTTGCCACCGCAGAACGCAATTGATCTACAGTTCGCACCACAATCTCGCGCTCCGCTGGAGGCAGTTCCTCTTTAATGTTTGGAGCCCAACCAGAGCCGGGAAGATCGGTTCCTCCTCCTGGGGTATTATTGCCTGTTCCTGTCTCTGTACCGACGAGAGAACTTATCGATGTAAGCGTTTCTATGAAAGAAACTCGGTTTGAGACGGGAAGCAAATCTTGCATGGTTTTTGCTGTTTCCGTCTGTTGTTTGAGGGCATCTAACTCTTCAGCGTATGCGGAAGTTGCGGGGTTACTTTGAATGGCGGCAATGCGTCCCAAGAGGCGGTCGCGCTCTTTTTCAAATGTACTTTTGTTTTTAGCGGCTTGGATGTTGTCTCGGTTGTGCGTTCGCAGGGAATAAAACTCCTGCGTGAGGCGCCGCAGTTCGTCGGGATCGGTGCTCGCCGCAATGCGGTCGCGCAAATCTTGCAACAGCGCAATGTTGGTTGCGCTGTCGGCGCACATTCCAGCCGGGGAGCCCACGACTCCCCGCGCTGGATTTTGGAGAAGACTCGTGAACAGACTCCCTATGATCGCCCCAGCCGCGAACAATCCTAACCAACGGCCGCCAGCTGTGGTAAGGCGCGATTCAGCGGTCACCTTTTCTCGCGTGTGGTGGGAGCGGGTCATAGCGCGTCTTCGACTACAAAAGTGGGGTTCAACGGACAATTACCCCAGCACACCACTTGCGGCGCGACACTATTACCGCTCAACTGAATATTTCTGGCGACCGGGTAGGGTGGATCTCCGTCAAAGTCGTCCATTGTCGTGTTCCCGGCCATAATCGCGATTCTTGGCACTTGGTTGTCGCGTACTTCATGGTTATCTCCCATAATGCGTATCCCTTCTGTCTGTTGCGTCATTGTGTTACTGATGATCTTTGCGTTTCTACCGTGCCGTACGGCGATCCAAGCGCCTGCGGCGTCAACGAAATTATTTTGCACGACGACATCGTTTGTTTTGATGTGTATCGCTCCCATATTGTCGCCATATTGGTCAAAACGCTCAAACCGATTCCCCTCCACTACGAGATTAGGATGGACGGAAGGGAGGCTGTCTTGATAGGAATGTCCTAGAATGATGCCGCCTCCCGGGTCGCTTCCTACCTCCCCCGCGCCGCTCCTGCGCACCCCAGAAATCAAATTATTGCGAATGGCCAAACCGACAACTCGCTGAGGATAAACATTTATTGCTATCCCAACAATATCACGGAGCTCGTTGTTTTCTAAGGTAACATCTCGACTCTCGGCAATAGAAACGAGGGACCCAGAGCCATTGGCGATTGTGGAATCACTCACGAGCACGCGTTGTGCGTTTTGGATAACCACAGACTGCGCTTGTATGTTTTGCACCAAGATGTCGGCTCCTGAGATAGTGAGCTTTCCGATAGGGCCGCACCCTCGATACGCGCCCGATTCTCGAAGGGTAACAGAAGGGCCACTGATGCACATTGTGCGCGTCGTGTCCACATTCGGACGGGCCACAGGCCTGTTTCCCACCGAATAATCTGTAGTGGTCGACAATGGCCGGGTTTGCTGGGGGCTCGTTGTTATTTTCCCGAAAATCTCTTCCCATTCAGAAGGAAGCGTTGAAGTCTCTGTGGGGAGGCTTTCTCCGGGTTTGTACCGAAACGCAGTTAGGTTGTTGCGCGCCAATGCCAGAGCTATGTCGGAGAGTTCTGCGGCGCTCGTTGCTTGCTCAGCAGCCCGGCGTAAAGACAGCAAGCGTTCCAGCTCTGTTTGGGCAACAGAGCACAAGGTGACAGAGTTCTCCGTGCTTGCCGCGAAGGTGGTGTGCCCTTCTGTCGTTATGTTACCTGTAATAAAAACTGACGCGGAAAAAACGGCAAGAAGTCCTACAGCAACGCAGGCTCTCACACGCGCGTCCCCAAAATGCACTCTTAGACCCGGCCTTATTTTTTTAGGAGATATCATAAAGATTGCGCGACAAATCGCGTCTGCCATTCCGCCTCGGTTGTGGAACGAAAATGGGTGCGCAACATGACGCGCAAGAACGCCGCAAGGATGACTTCCTGTACAGAAGGCAAATGCTCGGCTAATGCCTCGGCGCTCACATAGCTCCAGCTCCAAGTGTTCAATTCTGTCAATACACGTTGCGCAAGGATGCGCGACCTCCCATTCGCCGACCAGGTCACGATCGTGTCGGTAATGGTTATTTGCCCTTGCAGGCCTAAAGAGCCAAATGTTGCGTTTTCTACCCAGCTCCCGCCATTGCTAAATTGCATGTATGTTCCGTTCTCGTCGTATCTATTCTCTAAAGGACCTTCCGCGTGTGGTCGCAGGGTAGTCGCGTCAATAGCCGCGCCGTCTGCGCGCGCTTCCGTTACTACGGCGGCGGGCGTGATCTGCAACGCGCTCAACGGAGGAGATTCTGGCGTGATGACAAGAAGAGTTTCTCCGGGAGCGACAGGACGCCACGAATCGCTTATCAAGGACCCTGTCCCACCGGAGTCGACTGGCGTCCGACAAGTCGCGCTGATGATCTGTTGGGTTTGCGCGATGCGCTCGTCGATAGCGCGCAAGAGCGCTTCTCGAGCTGATGCGGGGTTTGTTTCTTCCTGCAACCTATCCAAAAAACTCTTCCCGTCTTCCCCGGGTTGGTTTGCTCCAAGCAAGCCGCTTCCTGCGAACAATTGATCAATCAGCATCGTTACTACTGCGCCAATAACCTCGCTGATTTCATCTGCGCTTGCCAACCGATCAAGATTCATCCCCAGCACACGCTCTAATTGGTCTTTGATGAGGGAACCTGGGCTCACGCGCAAACAATCGCTCAACGGCGGTGCGTCAGCGGTGATGGACAACAAGGTACCGTTGTTTCCAAAACACGCGTTCAAATCTGGAGGCGAGAAGAACCCCTGGTTCCACGACAAAAGTGTTTGCTCTGTTCCCTGCTCTTCCGCGATGCG
>RFKD01000036.1 GCA_003694545.1 Candidatus Parcubacteria bacterium
ACTGGTGACCGAATCCTCCCGCCGGCACAAAATCAAGGAGCGCGAGGCGAAGCCTTGCGCGACTTGTGAACCTCGCAAAACATAACAGGCCTCCTCTTTCCTATGAGGCACCTTTCCTAAGAGGAGGTGTGCTTTTGCGCGAGCGACGGGACTTGAACCCGCAACCTCCCGCGTGACAGGCGGGTGCTCTAACCAGTTGAGCTACGCTCGCACCACACTTGAGGATATCACATCTTGCGATGCTTGTCATTTCTCATCAGGTAAAAGTAGGCAACGGCGCCACACCCGCTTCCTTTACTCGTGCAAGTGGATGCTTGCGGTAAGGAGAACCATAATCCCCATCCCTATTGCTGCCACTGCCATATGAAGCAGAAGGTCGCGCGCATTACTGCGATGGAAGGTGTGCGGCAAGAGGTCGCGCACGACCACAAACGCAAAAGTGCCCGCGGCAACCCCAGCAAGGGGCGCTACGAACGCTTCGCTTGCGCTTGCAAGCGTTACGCCGAGCGCGATGCCAAGGAAAATGGTAAGCGCCGTCAAAAAGTTATACGCAAGAGCGCGCCGCAGTGGTACCCCCGACTCGAGGTACACGAAGAATTCTGACAATTCCTGTACCAACTCGTGGAACACCACGCCTATTGCGACACTCCAGCCAAGTGGTGTTCCTGAAGCGAATGCTCCAACGAGCGCAACGCCGTCGATCGTGTTGTGGATGCTATCGGCCGCAAGGATGCGGCGCGCCCGCGCTGGCACGCGGGTTTCGCACGCTTCTCCGTGGCACTCAACATTCTCGGGCGCGAATGTCCCAACAACGCCAGCGAGCGCGAATCCTCCTATTGCCGCGGCGCCAAGTTGGGCGTAGGAAAGCGTGTAAGATGCCTCCTCAAGAAGCGAAACAACAATAACCGCAAACACCCCCGCCGCGGCTGAAGGGAGAAAGTGGAGCCACTTGTGCAATATGGGGCGCAACCATCGCGCGGCAAGCGCCACCCCAATGAGAGACACAGCAGAAGCGGTAGCGCCCGCAATCAGAAGAGAAGGTATCACCACAGAATCTTAATACTCCTATGATGTGTGATGCAAGATGCGCGTACGTGTGCAACAATGGTGGCGATGTTTTCTCTTTCCGTGCGTACGCAAGAATGGCTCATACGGGCGGGAATTTTCCTCCTTTTCGTGGGCATTGTCGGGGGGCTCTTTTGGCTTGTGAGGCAATCGGTACAGGAGAAACAAACGCAAGAAGCGCTTGTCACAGCACTTTCCCGTGCGACTACCGCCTTGGAAGTATTAGGGCGCGACACGGGCGAACAACCGGGGCACATACCCCTTAAGCCCTGCCTTGCGGATGAAGAAGTCTCGCTTGACGACTGCCGCGCAGGGCTGGTGTGCACGGATGGGCGGTTTCCTTTCTGGCAAGGGCCGTATCTTCCTGCAGCGCCTCGCGATCCGTGGGGAAGCGTGTTGCGTTTTGATCCCGACTACGCCTGTTTGCCAGACATCGCGGGCTGTGGGGGAGAGTGGTGGGTGCGCGCCATTGTGGCGCCGGGGCCCGACAAGCAGTTTGACACAAACGACGATATCGTGGCCGTGTTGTGTCGTGAGTAACTCTATCTTCCTGCCTTTGCATGCAAACGCGGGGTTGAAGCGAGCGCGCGATTAAGGTACGCTGGTGGTCGCGCCGCCGTAGCTCAGTTGGTAGAGCGCATCCATGGTAAGGATGAGGTCCCCGGTTCAATCCCGGGCGGCGGCTCAAGGAATCCACTTTCGCAGCGACTTTCAGTTATCCATTTCTTAACCAGTAGTAATGTGTATGCGCATATCTCGCTCAATATTATGGGGAGGAGGAGTTGTCGTGGTCGCCGCCGCACTTTTTATCCTCTCCCGCGTTCTTCAAGAACGCGATCCAACTGTGTTGGCCCCGGGACCGGTGCACTGGCATCCTCGCGTCGAAATCTATGTGGACGGTGAGAAGCAGGCAATCCCGGCGGGCATCGGGCTTGCGGGTCGCCACGAACCCATTCACACCCACACGGAAGACGCGGCGCAGGGTGTCGTGCATCTTGAGTTTCCGCGCGCTATCCGGGAGGATGATGTTCGCCTGAAGCAGTTTTTTACTGTGTGGGGCAAGGACATTATGAGCGCGTTTGGGACGCTGGAGCGTATGGAAGTCAACGGTGCGCCTTCTCGGGCGTTTGGTGAGTATGTGATGCGCGACGGTGATCTCATTCGGCTGTACTACACAACCGCTGTGCAGTCGGAACCATCGGCAACCTCTACTGGCGGTTAGCGAGCGGCCTGTCAGGTTTACTATCTCGCCGGGCCAGCCATTTTGCCTCAGGGGCAAAAATGCGCTATTCTTCTTGCAGGCCAGCGTAGCTCAGTTGGTAGAGCAATCGCTTCGTAAGCGATGGGTCGCCGGTTCGAGTCCGGCCGCTGGCTCATGCAGCCAACAGCACAACCAGCCGACATAACCGCACGCCTTGCCGAGCTCGAAGCCAAAATGGCGTCGCCTGATTTCTGGCGCGACAAAGAAGAAGCGCAACGGGTCGTGCGGGAATACCAAGAACTTAAAGAAGCGCTGGAAAGCGGAAATTCGCTCGAACAAGCGAGCGCGGTGCTTTCCGTGGTCGCGGGAGCCGGCGGCCTTGATGCCGAGGATTTTGCCCGTATGCTGGTTGAAATGTACCGCCGTTGGGCTGAGCGCAAAGGGTTTGCGATGCGCCCCTTTCACGAAAACATCAACGATCACGGAGGCTATCGCAACGCGACTTTCCTCTTGCAAGGCAAGGGCGCGTATCGTCTTTTGCGGGGGGAACATGGTGTGCATCGCCTGGTGCGCATTTCTCCTTTCAACGCAAACCAAAAGAGGCACACTTCGTTCGTGCTCGTAGAAGTGCTTCCGCACCTCCCGCAAGCGCATCAGGTAGAGATTCCCGAGGCGGATCTTGAGTGGTCGTTTGCCCGCTCGAGCGGGCCAGGCGGCCAGAATGTGAATAAGCGCGAGACGGCCGTGCGCCTCGTGCACAAACCTACTGGGATTGCGGTGCATGTTGACAGCGAGCGCAGCCAGCACGCAAATCGAGAAGCGGCCCAGCGTCTCTTGGAAGCAAAACTCCTCAAGAAATTAGAAGAAGAGCGAAAAGAGACCATCGCTGAGCTCACCCCGTCGGTAAACCAGATCGCGTGGGGCAATCAAATCCGCTCGTATGTGCTGCATCCGTACCAGCTGGTTAAAGACCACCGCAGTTCTGTAGAAGAGACGGATGTTGAAGGCGTGCTCTCCGGGGAAAAGCTTGATGTTTTTTTGTCCGATTCCTCCTCCTAAGGAAAGGGGCGGGGGTGGCGGACACAGCCAAGAGGCGGTGTGCGGCGTAAGCCTCTCGTCCGTCCACACCCCTTGCTTGGAGGGCGTGTGGTATACTTCCCTCACGGCACGGTGGGGTTGCCCAGGGAGAATGACCCCGTTAGACTGACTTGCGCGTGTGATTTATTTTGACAATGTTTCCAAGGTCTACAACGAATATTCCACTGCTTTGCGCGAAATAACGCTTGAAATCGCGCAAGGCGAGTTCGTTTCCATCGTCGGGCACTCGGGCGCCGGCAAGTCAACGCTTCTCAAGCTGCTGCTTGCGGAAGAGACGCCGACGGAGGGTCAAGTGTATTTCCATTCGGTGAATATTCACCAAATTCCCCCTCGAAATCTCATGGAATACCGCCGTAAGATTGGAATGGTGTTTCAAGATTTTCGCTTACTGCCCCATAAAACCGCGTATGAAAACATCGCGTTTGCAATGGAAGCGGCGGGGCGGTCAGATGAAGAAATCGCGGAAGATGTTCCGTATGTGTTGGACTTGGTGGATCTTGCCGATAAGATGTGGCATTTCCCGCACGAACTGTCCGGCGGAGAAAAACAACGGGTTGCCATTGCCCGAGCGTTGGTTAACCAGCCAGAGATTTTAGTTGCCGACGAACCGACCGGTAACCTTGACCCTGTCAATACGCACGAGGTTGCCCGCATCTTGATGCGCGTGAACGATTTGGGAACCACCGTGCTCCTCACGACGCACAACCCTTCTGTTGTGGAAATGATTGGGCGGCGCGTGGTTACGATGGACCGCGGCCGCATCGTGCGAGATTCGCCGCAGGAGGCACGGCAAACCATCGCGGCGGCTTCATAAGCAATTGGACGTGTTATTTGTTACCTCTATGAGTGTCACTCTTCTTCTTCAGCGCATTGTTCGATCGGGGTTTGTAAAATTCTTTCGCAATGGGTTTGTTTCAACTGCGTCGGTTTTGGTGATGACGGTGACGCTGTTTGTGATGGGCGGGTTGATGCTGTTGTTTTTCCTTCTGAACGCCTCGCTCGCGCTCTTGAAGGAAAAGGTGGATATTAATGTGTACTTTGTTCCCAGTGCGTCGGAGGAGCAAGCGCTCGCCTTAAAGCGTGAATTGGAGCAGCTTCCGGAAGTGGCGCGCGTTGAGTACATTTCCCGCGAGGAGGCATTGCGCCGATTCATTCTGCGACACCAGGGCGAGGAATTGACCCTGCAAGCAATTGAAGAGCTAGGAGAAAACCCGCTGGGGGCCGTCTTGGCGATTAAAGCAAAGGAGCCTTCGCAATACGCGCAGGTCGCGCAGTTTCTCTCACAGCGCCAGGAGGTGCTTTTGTCTGCTGAAGGCGCGCCGATGATTGATCGTATCAACTACTTCCAAAATAAAGAAGCCATTGATCGGTTAGCGAATATCATTGATGCGGCGGAGCGTTTCGGCGTTGCCGCCACGGCGGTGTTGGTTATTGCAACCACGATGATCATTTTCACAACGATTCGTTTGGCAATTTACGGCGCGCGCGAAGAAATTGCTGTGATGCGGCTTGTTGGGGCTTCCAACACCTACATTCGGGGGCCTTTCGTGTTTGAAGGGGCTTTTGCCGGGGCATTGGCGGGGTTGTTTGCGATGCTTTTGCTGTGGCCTGTTGCCTATTTCGTTGGGACGCGAACAAAAGAATTTTTTGGCGGCGTGGATCTCTTTGCGTTTTATACCGCTCACGCGGGAGTCTTGCTGCTTGTGTTAGTGGGGACGGGGGTAGTGCTGGGAGGACTGGCGAGTTTTCTTGCTGTGAAGCGATATTTGAATGTGTAGGCGGTTGTGCGTTTGCCGAGCGGTGTGATACACTGCAACACCGATGGCACGGCGCACCCCTCAAAAGCGGACCTCCCGCGCGTCTGGAGCGCGTGCGGGGGGCCCCCGACCTCGGTTCCGCCACCCTTTGAAATTTCTGTTTATTGTCGGCGGGGTGATGAGCGGCGTAGGGAAAGGGGTTGCTTCCGCTTCTCTGGCAATGCTCCTTGAGGCGCGCGGCGTTCGCGTAACAGCACTCAAAATAGACCCCTACATCAATGTGGATGCCGGCACGATGAACCCCACCGAGCATGGGGAAGTCTTTGTGCTGTCCGACGGAATGGAAACGGATCAAGATATGGGTAACTATGAGCGGTTTCTCAACCGCGATTTGTCCCGCGCGAACTATATGACCACGGGAAGCGTTTATCTTTCGGTCATTGAAAAAGAGCGCAACCTTGCCTTTGGAGGGAGAAATGTTGAGGTCGTGCCAGATATTCCTCTTGAGGTTATCGCTCGTATTCGGCGGGCGGCAGAGCTGGACAACGCACAAGTCGCGGTGGTGGAAATTGGCGGTACGGTGGGTGAGTATCAAAACATTCTCTTTCTCGAAGCGATTCGCATGCTTAAAATTGAGCAACCGGATGATGTTGGAGTGGTGCTCGTTTCCTACCTCCCCGTCCCTTCAACTGTTGGAGAAATGAAGACCAAACCAACGCAATACGCCGCACGGGCGCTCAACAGCGCGGGCGTGTTTGCGGACCTCATTCTTGCCCGCGCTCCTCAGCCGCTTGACGCCAAACGCCGCGAGAAAATCGCGCGTTCGTGCAATGTACCTCCTCAGCGGGTTATTTCCGCTCCCGATGTGTCAAATATTTATGAGGTACCTTTGAATTTTGAGCGTGAGCACATAACGCAAGAGCTTTGTTCCGTCCTTGGCTTGCAAAGAGAATGCGCTTTGCAAGCAAACCTGCAGCAGTGGCAGTCAATGGTACGCAAGGCGCGGCGCGCCCGACGCGAAGTGCGCATTGCGGTCGTGGGGAAGTATTTCCACTCGGGAGAGTTTGTCCTTTCCGATGTGTATTTGTCCGTGTTGGAAGCCATAAAGTTTTCCGCGTGGCGCCAAGGATTACGGCCCGTGCTGGAGTATATTTCTTCCGTACCTTTTGAACAGGGTACCGTTGTGCGGATGTTGGATAAATTCGACGGTATCGTCGTTCCTGGGGGTTTTGGCGCGCGCGGCATCGATGGCACCCTCCAAGCAATCAGCTACGCGCGAACCCGCGGCATTCCGTACCTCGGCTTGTGCTACGGGATGCAGCTGATGGTTGTCGAATTCGCGCGCAATGTAGCGGGCCTGAAAGGCGCGCACACGACCGAAATCGACCCAAACACGCCGCACCCTGTCGTGACTATTCTCCCCGAGCAAGCCGCGCTCGTGAAGCAGAACCGCTATGGCGGCACAATGCGCCTTGGCGAATACCCCGCGCTTCTCAAGCCCGGCACGATAGCAGCTGAGGCGTATTTTGGCGCCCGCGCGGCACAGCGGGGAGGCGGCGGCAACGGCCTCCTTATTTCAGAGCGCCATCGGCACCGCTATGAAGTGAACCCGGAGTATGTTCCGGCGCTTGAGGCGGCGGGACTCGTATTTTCTGGAACTTCGCCGGATGGCCGCCTGATGGAAATTGCCGAATTGCCGCGCGAGCGGCACCCGTTTATGGTGGGGACGCAGTTTCATCCCGAATTTCACGCGCGCCCTTTGGCGCCGCACCCCTTGTTTTCCGCTTTTATCCGCGCGAGCGCGGCCCGGTGTGCTTCACGGGGAGAAAGCGACAGCGGTGGAAAGTGAGGAGAAAAAAATGATATAAATTTATGGCGTTTTATTTGCCATAGTCTTGCTGTGTATGAACTTTCATCCTCTGCTTGTGCATTTCCCCATTGCGCTGTGGAGCGTCTACGCGCTTTTGGAGATTGCGACGCTGTGGTGGAGGCGTTTTGACGCGCGCGTGCGGTGGCTCAAAGGGATGCTGGTGGTTTTGGGCACGATTGCCGCCGTTCCCACCATCATCTTTGGTGGCTACGCCGAGGAACTCATTGGAAAAGGGGCCAGCGAGCGCATTCATCGCCTCATTGAGGCGCACGAGGCATTTGCTTTGAGCGCCTTCGTGGTCTTTCTGGTGATTTCCCTTGCCTACGCGTTTTACCTTACCCACAACCCTGAGCGGGTTGCGCTCGTGTTCTCGCGCTGGGGATGGGGCGTGTATGTGCGCCGCCTCTACGATTGGAAAGTTTTGCTTGCCCAGCATATGGTGGAGCGCTGGTTCGTGAAGGTGCTTGCGGCTGTGGGACTCGTCCTTCTTACTATCGCGGGCGCGTTGGGCGCCGCAGTGGCGCACGGAACAGAAAGCGACATACTAGTGAGTGCCGTTGTGGACTGGTTAGGGCTATAGAAGTTTCGCAACCCCCTTTTTCATTGTTGGTGATATGAGAGAACGAGAGGGTTTTCTGTGTTGGTGAAACAGATAAATATCCTTTGCAGATTTGGAGATAGCATACTTGCATAGTGCTTGTGTTTCAGTGCCAAGCCGATCAGAAAGACGATGAAAGCCGTGAAGTAGCGCTGATACACAATTCATTGTTCTACTTGAGAAAACCGCAAAAATTGCGTACACTGAGGAGCGTAATGCCGGGTCGTCTAATGGTAGGACGCCAGGTTCTGGCCCTGGTAATCTTGGTTCGAGTCCAAGCCCGGCAGCTAGAGAGGTGGGGTGAGGATCGCTTTGTTTGTCTACGAAATGGGTGCACGCCTACCAATGTGCCATGACAAAAGGAGTACGGGGATTTGCACACGCATTTAGGTCGGGCAACACGGATTGCGGTTTTGTGGGAAACGGCACGCCTGGAGGGTATTCGCCTGCCAACTAAGGGTTACGGCGAGCTTGCGCGCCTCGTGATCGCGTGGGAAGGCGATTGTGCAGCGTTGTTGAACTCACGAAAGAACCCCCCAGTGGACAAACCTCATCTAACCCCCACCTGCGATGGGTGGCGGTGTATGGCACCTTGTGCGGCGCGTATTGCGCTTCACGAGTGGTGGCATAAGATGCCGGTGTAACCCGGCAAAGCGCAACCACCGTAGGGAGCGAGATTTGGACCACATCATTATGGCAGCGCTGCGCAGAATGGCGCGGGCGCAGCGTGAGTGTCCGCGCGTACGCGCGGGGCTTTTTCGCTCGATCGCGCCTTATAGCGCAGGCTCAATGAAATTATTTATTTATGAGAAAGCCCTGTGCTACCGATCGCTCGGGGTTGTGGGTATTGATCTTGCGCCACCGCAGAATCCTTCGTTTCGCATTGAGGAGTAAGGCAACCCCTTTCAGGAGGTGAGACAGCGGGGTTTTGGCTTACCATCCACACGGGAGAGAGGAAAGGGGATTGGATGAGATGCCCGTTGTGTTGGAGCGTATTGTGCCTCAGCGCGTTGTGCAAGGGGTTTTGGCGGCGCGTTCCGCGCGCCTTATGGCAATGCTTGCCGAGCGGGGTATTACGCTTGAACTGTGCCCTACTTCCGACCTCACCCTTGGCGTGTTCGTTCCGTGCGGTCGTTGTGCGCGGTGCTGGGGAAACTTGCGCGAGCTGGTGTTCGGCTCACCATCAACACGGACGGGCTGGCAATGTACCAAACTTCCGTTCCGCAAGAGTTTGCGTTGTTTAGCCGTTTTTGCGGCTGGAGCACGCTGTTGCTCGAGCCGCGCGCGGAAAGATGCATGTGCGGCGGATTTTCTCAAACAGTCGACAATGGATAATGCTTCAGAGGGCTTGTGGGGACAAGCGGGTGCTTATTCACCACGCTGTGGCGCAACACTATGCCTGAAGTGTCAAAAATTCAATCTACGGCAGCGCAGTGGAAGACGCATGGCGGGATCGGTTGTGTGGATATCGGGTTGTGGATAAGGCTCACTAATCCTTTTGGGGGCTTATTTTTGAGGTCTCAACGGCCGAAGAGAGACTTCGTTTATCCCCAACAGGCGATCCACAGGGTGTTCCGCGTGGGCAAGGGGGGTTGAGACTTGAGCGAGATGTTGTGCGACAGGCAATCGACCTTTGCGATGGGGTGATGAGGGGGTATACTTCAATACAAGTTCGGCGTCTCAAGGCGGTTGCAACCGCCTTGAGACGCCGA
>RFKD01000037.1 GCA_003694545.1 Candidatus Parcubacteria bacterium
AGTTTATACACCATAGACGCGCCGCAGCGGGGGCAGGGGAATTCCTCAGGAGCCGGTCCCAGCGTGGTTTGTTTCGGGAGCGTTTTTTCTTTCTTGAGCACTTCGGGCGCAAAAGAAGCGTAGAATTCTTCCAAGGTTTGCCGATACTCCCGCTCGCCGCGCGCGATTTCATCTAATTCTTCTTCCATCTCCGCAGTAAACGTGTCGGAAATATAGCGTGGAAAATGCTCTTCAAGAAAGCCAGAGACCACCTCTCCAATTAATGTCGGTTTAAGAGAACGTCCGTCCCGCTCCACATAGCGGCGCGTAAACAGAGTTTCAATAATGGCGGCGTAGGTAGAAGGTCGGCCTATACCGCGCTTTTCCAACTCGCGGATCAACCCGGCTTCCGTGTAGCGCCGCGGTGGTTGTGTCCATTTCTCCTCAACAGCAACATCGTGAAGCGTAAGCTCGGCACCTTCGGAAACTTTTGGCAAAAGCATGTCTTCGCCGCGGGCCGCGGGATCAGCGGCAAGCCATCCAGGAAAGACAACTCTGCTTCCCGTCGCGCACCATGCGAGATCCGCAAGCGCGCTTGCTCGCCCGCAAATTCGCAAGCGTTCAACGCGCGCCGGACGCATTTGCGAGGCTAAGGCACGACTGCGAATGAGTGCGTAAAGCCGACGCTGGTCCTCGGTAGCGCCCGCCGTCTCACGGGAAGGATTCGTCGGGCGAATTGCCTCGTGCGCCTCTTGTGCTGTTTTGCTTTTCGCGCGGAATTGATGGGTTTCGTGGTATTCCTTGCCAAATTCGCTGATGACCGCCTTTTCCAAGGCGCGAAGCGCTTGTTCGGAGAGCGTAGGCGAGTCGGTACGCATATAGGTAATGTGCCCAGCCTCGTAAAGTGCCTGCGCCGCGCGCATCGTGCGCACGGGAGTAAAGCCGAGACGGCTGGAGGCCGCCTGTTGGAGTGTGGAGGTAATAAAAGGTGCGGGAGCCGCCCGCGATTCTTCCTTTGCTTCCACGCTGACAACAACCCACTCGCTTTCGCGAGCTTTCTGCGCTATTACCTCTACTTCCTCTTGGGAAGCAGGTTCTTTGGTGAGCGCGATCGCGAGAGATTCGCCTTGTGGCGTTTGCGTGTGAGCCGTAAGCACGAAGTATTGCTGGGGAACAAACGCGCGGATTTCTCGCTCTCGCTCCACGAGAATGCGCAGTGCCGGCGACTGCACACGCCCCGCGGAAAGGCCGTACCGAACTTTTTTCCACAAAAGACCTGAAAGGTCGTATCCCACAATGCGGTCCAACACCCTGCGCGCCTCTTGCGCAAGGCGCAAATGTTCATCTATGCTCCTTGGATGACGAAACGCCTCTCCAACGGCGTCTTTTGTGATTTCGTGGAACACAACCCGCTCGTAACGCTCAGGGGGAAGGTCCAACAGCTCGGCAATGTGCCAAGCAATAGCCTCGCCTTCTCGATCAGGGTCAGTCGCGAGCACTACCTTGTTGGCCTTCGTTGCGAGGGCTTTTAACTCCCGCACCACTTTTTCCTTTCCCTTCGCTACCACATAGCGCGGGATAAAACCACCTTCAATATCCACCGCGTCACGATTGTTTTTCGGCAAATCGCGGATGTGCCCCATTGACGCGCGCACCACATATTCATCTCCCGTCTCTTGGGAAAGCGCCTTCAGGTATTTTTGAATCGTGCGGGCTTTTGCGGGAGACTCCACAACAACCAAACGCATACGCAAGGGGGAGAGTAGCGAGACAACCAGAAAAACGCAAGGTCGCGCAGCCGCCGTCGTCTGCGGGCTATGCCGCGCTGTGGGTCTCAAGGGTGATACGTGCCCCCAAGGCGCGCAAACGCTCAGCCAGCGCTTCATAGCCGCGCTTGATTGTGTAAATATGCCGCAACTGTGATCTGCCGGGGGCGGCAAGCATCCCAATAAGGAGAATCGACGCGGGACGCAATGCCGGCGGAGAAACAATTTCGGCCGGTTTGAGCGGGGTTTTCCCTTTGATGATGATGCGGTGCGGGTCCAAAAGAAGCGTTGCCGCCCCTAAGCGCTCTAGTTCGGTGTAGTAGATAGCTCGTTTCTCATAAACCCAATCGTGCAAAAGCGTTTCGCCTTGCGCTTGTGTTGCAACAACGGCAAAGAAGGGAAGATTGTCAATATTCAAGCCGGGATAGGGGCGTGGATGAATCTTGAGAGGAGACGCGACAAGCTCGCTCGGGCGAACCGTAATGTCTGCAAGCTCAGTGACGCCGTTGCGGCTCAAGCGCACCTCCTTGCCCACCTCTATGTCGGCGCCCATCAGGCGAAGAAACGCGATTTCTTCCTCTAGGTAGCGCAAGGGTGCGCCGCGGATGGTTAGCGCTCCGCCCGTTGTCAATCCTGCCGCAAGGAAAAACATAGCGTCGGTTGGGTCTTCTCCCACGGCGTGGCGGATTTCTTTTTCCGGTGCCTTCCCCAAACCTTCAACGCGCAGTGTAGTGGTTCCCACACCCTCAATGCGCACGCCAAGCGTTGTGAGGAAATGGGCAAGTTCGGTAACCATATAGTTTGCCGACGCGTAGCGAATGATACTGACGCCATCGGCAAGCGCGGCGATCATCAGCGCGTGCTCAGTGACGGTATCGCCGCTTTCAATTAAAACAACATCAGCAGGATGGATAGCTTTGGCTTCAACGGCAAGCACGCCTTCGTTTTCGCGAATTTCCGCCTTAACGCCGAAGGCGTCAAGCATATGCAGGTGCGGCAAAAGGGACCGATCTCCCAAACGGCATCCCCCGGGCAAGGGGAAAGAAACGCTTGGTGAACGCGAAAGCAGCGCCGGCAAAAACAACATCGCGCTTCTCGTTTTGCGGGCGGCCTCATGGTTGATCTTCTCAAGAGAAAAGCGGGCAGGGGGAACAATACGCATCGTCGCCCCGAAATGGTTGTCTTCCCACGCGACCTCAGCCCCCAATGACTGCGCCACTTCCGCAAGTCGCCGTACTTCTTCTATTCTTGGCACGGCAGAGAGCGTAGTGGAAGATCGGTTGAGTAGGGCGGCCGCGATGATCGCAACAGCTGCGTTTTTCGCGCTTTGCACATCCACCTCGCCTTCCAGGCGAACCCCCCCTTCAACGGTAAAGTGAAATACGGGTTCTTGGCTCATGGCGGCGACTATACCACGACAGTGGTGTTTGCGACATCACCAAGAGCGCGCATCCTTGCGCGGGCGCGCCAAACCATCTACCATACCCGTATGCTCCAAGCACTCAAGCAGTGGGTCGCGCCGCGCCTCGGCATCGATCTTGGAACAACGACAACCCTTGTGTATGTTCCCGGCAAGGGGGTAGTTGTCCACGAACCATCAGTTGTGGCGCTCCACGAAAAAGAACGCAAAGTGCTTGCCGTCGGGAACGAGGCACGCGAGATGCTGGGGAAGACCCCGGAAGATGTGGTTGCCTATCTTCCAATGCGCGAAGGAGTAATTGCGGACTATCGCATCGCGCAGGTAATGCTTGCCACTTATGTGCGCCGGGCGCTCGGCTCCGCGGCGTTCATTAAGCCGGAAGTTGTCGTCTCGGTGCCCGCGGGGGTTACTACCACTCAACGGCGGGCGGTGGTTGAGGTTGTGCAACAGGCGGGCGCCCGAGCGGCGTATGTCGTGCGAGAGCCTATCTTGGCCGCCTTGGGGGCTGGGATTCCTATTCATGAGCCGCGCGGCTACATTGTTGCCGACATAGGCGGCGGAACAATTGATGTTGCCGTCATCTCGCTCGGCGGGGTTGTAGCAGCCCACTCCGTGAAGGTGGGTGGAGTGAAGCTTGACACCGCTATCACTGAATATGTACGCAAACAGCACAACCTCATCATTGGCCAGCGGATGGCAGAAGAAATCAAAATGACGATTGGCACAGCGCTCCCCCTGAAAAAAGACGAAACAATGGAGGTGCGCGGCAGGGATGTCGTCAGCGGAATGCCGCGCGCCATCGATTTGAGCGCAAACGAGGTTGCCGGCGCGCTTCAACGCGATCTGCTGGCCATGGTGCGCGCTGTGCGTGACGTACTTAATGATACACCCCCAGAACTCGCTTCCGATATTATTGACCACGGCATCGCACTCACTGGCGGAACCGCGCAACTCAGAAACCTCGCAGAATTGCTCACACGGCGAATTGGCGTGCGTACCTATGTCGTGGACGAGCCTCAACAGGCGGTTGCCCGCGGTTGCGGCGTCATCCTGCAACACCTAGGCACCTACAAGCGTTTGTTTGCCACAAAGCCCGGAGTTTCTTTGGGCGTATGAGAGAAGAGGTTCCTGCCCGCCACCATATGTTCATCGTAGAAGGGGATCTCTCCCGATGCCGAGAGATTCTCGCCCCCTTGGGCTTGGGATCGGCGCGGCGCCAGGGAGATGTGTGGGAGCGAGAGAGTGATGTCTTGACGGTGGAATTGGTGCACGAAGCACAAACGGCGGCAACTTTCACCGCCGCGGGGTCGGCACATTTTATTATTCTCGCGGCCGATCGGATCGGCGCCCAAGCGCAGCAAGCCCTTTTGAAACTAGCAGAAGAGCCCCCCGTAAACACGACCATAGCACTCGCGGTCCCATCTGCAAATCTGTGCCTCCCAACCTTGCGGTCGCGTGCCGTCGTCGTGCGCGCCTCAGGAGCGCAGCGCCGCGCCACAACTTTCCGAGAAGGAGAAGGTCTTGCGCGGCGTTTTTGGGAAGCCACTATTGAAGAGCGCCTCGCGCTCGCGCAAGAAATCGCCAAGCGCGACGACGCGGCAAACGCGGCACGCGCGTGCCTTTTGAGGCTAGGTGCCCGCGCGAGAGAATGGCCGCCCCAACACCAACGCGCGCTTCGCTCCGCGCTAATGTGGCTTGACGCCCCGGCCCCCCACATCAAAGCAATTATGGAGTACTGCGCGCTCATTGCTCCAGCAAGCCCGACAGATTCTGAGCATTGCGATTCGCGCGAGAGACTGGTATCGTAAAGCGTTGTATGGCGCACGATGCAATCCGCAGTTTCCAAAAAGAAGGAAAGGCGGCGCACGAATGGCTTGCCGCTGAACTGCGCCAAATGCGAGCAGGAATTGCTACCCCTTCAATGCTTGACCACATTAAGGTTGAAGTCTACGGTTCCGCGCAACCCCTTTCCCACCTTGCGAGCATCACAACAGAAGGGCCTCGCACGCTTCGCATCAGCGTGTGGGACCAAGGGATCGTAAAGAGCGCCGCGCAAGCGTTGCGAGACGCGGACATCGGCTTTTCCGTGGTGGAAGATGAAAAAGGAATCCGAGCAACCTTACCCGAAATGACGGGGGAACTGCGCGACAAGCTCGTAAAGCAGGTAGGCGCAAAACTTGAAGAGGCGCGTATTCGCGTGCGCCGAGCGCGCGACGAGGCCAAAGAAAAAATTGTAAAAGCGCAACGCGAAAAAGAGATATCTGAAGAAGAAAAGATACGCTTGTTGGAGGCCCTGCAAAAAGAAGTAGATGCGGTAAACCGCGCGCTCGAAGAGCTCGCGAAGGCAAAGGAGGCTGATATCCGCGCGTAATCCATGACTTTGGAAACCATTCTCTTGTTTTTCCTCGTTATCTTTTTTCTCGTACTTGCGCACGAGTGGGGACACTACGCGCTCGCCCGCCGATTCAACATCACCGTGGAGGAATTTGGCATTGGCTTCCCGCCCCGATTGCTTTCGTGGAAGTCGCGCTCGCGAGGCAC
The DNA here is from genome assembly GCA_003694545.1 of Candidatus Parcubacteria bacterium. Classification (GTDB taxonomy): domain Bacteria; phylum Patescibacteriota; class Minisyncoccia; order Phycocordibacterales; family UBA12088; genus J119. The sequence goes on from RFKD01000037.1 coordinate 5,707, forward strand.
CTTGTTTTCCCTCAACGCAATACCATTTGGTGGTTTTGTTCGCCTCAAAGGAGAAGACGTGACCGACCCCGCGGCGCGCGCAGAAGCGGGGTCCTTTGCCGCTGCGCCTCGCTTAGCGCAAGCCGCTGTTTTGGCGGGAGGTGTTGCAATGAACGCGCTGGTGGGGTGGGCGTTGTATGCCGCCGCGTACGCACAGGGGATTTTGGTGAGCGCGGAATCCGTGCCAGAGAACGCGATCGTACTCTCTCGATCATTGGTTATTGCCGATGTGCTCCCGGAATCACCCGCGCAGTACGCGGGAGTTCGGCCCGGTGATGTTGTGGTTGCGGTGCGACCCGACGGAGGAGACGAGATTCAGCGACCGTCTCAAGAAGACTTTATTGCCGCCATACAAAACAGCCAAACCGTAACGCTTTCCCTCTTGCGCGCCGGAAAACCTCTTTCCCTTACCATTACCCCCCAAGATAATCTGGCAGAAAGCGGCAAGCGCGCAATTGGCGTGGTGCCGATCGAAGCGGCGCTCATTCGCGTTCCATGGTGGCGGGCGCCTTGGGAAGGATTGCGGCACGCCGCAGAAACAACGATTGCGGTTTTCTTTGGTCTTAGCGAGTTGGTGGCACAAGCGATCTCGGGAAATCCTCAGCTCGAATCCATCGCCGGCCCCGTGGGAATCGCCGCGCTTATTGGTGAAGCGTCTGAAATGGGATTCTCCTTCTTCATTCCATTCGTCGCGCTTATTTCGCTCAATCTCGCAGTGCTGAACCTTCTTCCATTTCCGGCGCTCGACGGCGGGCGGCTTGTCATTCTTTCAATTGAAGCCTTGATTCGCCGCTCCATCCCTGCCCGCGTTGTCCAAGCAATTAATCTCGCAGGTTTTGCCCTCTTGCTTTTCCTTGCTGTGGTCATTACCTATCACGACATCGTGCGGCTCACCTCCTAGCCGCAGACACGCTCGTGTGGTATCGTGAAGGCTATAGTGGCCTAAAGGAATATTTGTTATGCGTCAATCACAACTGTTCACCCACACCCGCCGAGAGGCTCCAAGGGATGAGGCCTCGAAAAACGCCCAACTCCTTATCCGCGCCGGTTACATCCATAAGGAAATGGCTGGAGTGTATTCCTTCTTGCCCCTCGGCTGGCGCGTTCTTGAAAACATAATGCGAATTATCCGAGAAGAAATGAACGCCATCGGAGGACAAGAGGTGCACCTTTCAGCGCTTCAGTCACGCGCGTTATGGGAACAAACCGACCGCTGGAGCGATGAAAAGGTTGATATTTGGTTCAAGACGACCCTCGCGGCGGGCGGGGAAGTCGGCCTGGCGCCAACGCACGAAGAGCCCATCACCGCCATTATGCGGGAGCATATTGCTTCCTATCGCGATTTGCCACAATTGCCCTACCAAATTCAACTCAAATTCCGCAACGAGCTCCGGGCGCGGAGTGGCCTGATGCGTGGGCGGGAATTTTTTATGAAGGATATGTACACGTTCGCACGAACGGAAAAAGAGCACGAAGAACTTTACGAACGAGTGAAGCAAGCATACTTCACCATCTTTCGCCGCCTTGGCTTGGGCGATCGCACCTACCTCACCTTTGCTTCCGGCGGCATTTTTTCCCGCTACAGCCACGAGTTCCAAACCGTTGCCGATATCGGAGAAGACACAATTTACTTAGACAAAACAAAAGGAATCGCGGTTAATAAGGAAGTGCTTGAGGAGAGTGTTTTGGCTGACTTGGGGCTCGAGCAGGACAAGCTTGAAGAAGTGCGCGCCGTGGAAGTTGGCAACATCTTTTCGCTTGGAACCCGTTTTAGCAAAGCGCTGGGTTGTGTGTTTAAAGACGCCGAAGGCAAGGAGCGCCACCCCATTATGGGGTGCTACGGCATTGGTCCTAACCGTTTAATGGGGCTCATCGCGGAGCTGTTTGCCGACGAACGCGGGCTTGTGTGGCCAAAAACTGTAGCTCCATATTCGGCGCACATTGTTGCATTAAGCGATGAGCCTGCCGTGAAAAACGCAGCGGAAAAGGTGTACCAAGACCTCCAGCAAGCCAACATTGAAGTGTGTTACGACGACCGCGACGGCGTATCCGCTGGCGAAAAGCTTTCCGACGCCGATTTGCTTGGTATCCCGCTACAACTGCGCGTTGGCATGAAAAGCCTTAAGGAAAGCGCCGTCGATGTGTTTGATCGAGCAACAGGAGAAGAACGACGCGTGCCGCTGACACAAATAAGTGAAACGGTGAAGTCTGCCATATGAAGCAATGGGTTCCGCGATGGATACAAAAATTCGTTGAGGGAGCTGATGTAGGCATCGATCTCGGCACCGCAACCACGCTCGTGTATGTCAGAGGGCGGGGCATCGTGGTGCGAGAGCCATCCGTCGTTGCCTTGAATCTCAAAACAGGAACGGTTGTGGCGGTCGGGGCAGAGGCCCGCGCGATGCTGGGGCGCACGCCGCAACATTTGCGCGCTGTCCGACCGATTGTGGAAGGGGTCATTTCGGAATTTGACATTGCGCAGGAAATGATGCGCCACCTTCTCGCGCGTGCATTGGCGGCAGAGCCAACCAGCCTCACTGGGCCGCGCGTCGTCATTGGCGTTCCCACGGGGATAACCACCGTGGAAATCCGCGCGGTCCGCGACGCGGCGAAAGCGGCAGGAGCAAGGGAGGTGCATATTATCGAAGAGCCGGTCGCCGCGGCAATTGGTCTGCGCCTTCCTATCAAGGAAGCGCAAGGTTCTATGGTCGTCGACATTGGCGGCGGCACGACAGACATTGCCGTCTTGTCGCTTGGAGGAGTCGTTGAGAGCAAAAATCTCCGCATCGCCGGCGACACCTTTGACCAAGACATCGCGCAGTACCTCCGCAACGAGTTTAAACTCTTGGTCGGGGAAAAAACAGCAGAAGAAATCAAATGGAAACTCGGCGCCGTACGAGAATTGCCCAAACCTATTGAAACCGTCGTGCGGGGGCGCGATCTTGTCAGCGGCTTGCCGAGGGAAGTAGCCGTGACCGACAGCGATATTCGAGAAGCTATTGCTCCTTCCGTCTCCCTCATTAGCGAAGGAATTCGAGAGGTGGTGGAATCCACACCTCCAGAGGTGCTTACCGACATAATGGAGCGCGGCGCGTTCTTAGTTGGCGGCGGAGCGCTCTTGCGGGGTTTGCCGGAGTACTTTCGTGATGAGGTAGGCTTGCCGTTTTCCGTGGCCCCCGACCCTCTGCTTGCTGTTGTGCGAGGCACCGCGGCCATTCTTGAAGACACCCGTCAATACGCCGATATCCTTATTACGCATGACGAAGAGCCGATTGCCGCAAATTAAAATTATTCTCCTCGTGGGAGTTGTAGGCACAGCCTTGTTGTTTGCGGGGGCGCTTCGCCCTTTGTCGGCTCCCTTCGTCGTGCTGTGGAGCTGGACAGCGCAAGTGCATCAAGCCGTCGTCGGCCTTTGGCTCCTAGCAAAAGACCGCTGGGATCAAGAACAAGATCTTCACAACACACGGGAGGCGCTTGACCTCGAACGAACCGCGTATGACACACTACAAAAAGAAATCAACCACCTCCACTCGCTCTTGGGGCGTCAAGGAGAACTCGACGGAGTGCTCGCCGGCGTTATCGCGGCTCCCCCCGCGGCAGTTTATGACACCCTCATAATTGATGCGGGAAGCCAAGAAGGAGCGCGGTTGGGTATGGTTGCTTTGTCTCAGGAGGAAATGTGGCCGTTGGGAGTTGTGGATGTCGTGGAACCGTATCTTGCCCGCGTTCGTCTCTATTCATTCCCAGAAACGCAAATTCAAGCCTTCGTTGGAGAACACCAGACGCCAATTCTCCTTGCGGGAAGGGGAGGAGGTGTTTTGGAAGGAACCTTACCGCGCGAATTGTCTCCGCCTGTGGGAGCAGTGGTGTGGGCAAGCGGCGTCTCAACTGTTCCCATTGGCAAGGTAGTGCGCGTTGTTACCACGCCCGCAAACCCGCAAGCGGCGGTAATTGTGCGGCTTGTCCCTAATCCGTTCACCGTGCGCCGAGTCATCCTCACTGACAAGGTGCGATTGCTGCCGCAAGAATGGTGGGAACGCCTGACGACTGCCCCCTCGCAATCGGGAACTCTCAACACGGACGCCACACAAGACGCTGCGTCTGCTGCGTCAAGCACGGAAGGTGCTCTCAAGACACTCGAAGCGGCTGAAGGCACGATGCAAGCGGATCCCGAATCCGCGATCAACCGCTAACCCAAAAAACACTGCCGCTATAGGTAGACCTCCAATTTGCTTTTGACTTCACAAGGTATGAGTGTGGTTCGGCACCATCATCACGAACGACTTTCAAGGGCGTCTCGTAGAATGTTGTGGCTTTTGGGGGTGTCAATTGCTGTGGCTCTCCTGCCATGGTACATCGTGGCGGTCGCCGTTTTTCTCGCCCACCCCCGGCAAGCGCATTGGGAAATACTTCTGCCTCTCATTGCCACGGACATCTGGTTTGGGGCCTCCGAGAGTTTTTCATCAATTCCTGTCTACACCGCCTTTGGCACGGCAGGATTGCTTTTTTGGGAAATGGTACGGCCTCGCCTCATGATCAGTAAAGGGGTGGTGGTATAGTGGAAGTATGTGGCGCAAAAAATGGTTCGCGAACAAATTCGGCCACGAGATTACTCCTGATGAAGCATTGCCGGAGGCAATGTTTGTGACGACCAATGACGAAGACGCATTTCGCGTTGAAGTCCCGCTCACGAAAAACACCGCTGGTGTATTTGTGTTTGCCACAGCTCTGCTTCTTGTCATCGTGGCTAGCCGTGCGTTTTGGCTGCAAATCGTCCACGGGCAAGAGTATGCCGCTCTTGCCAAAAGCAATGTTGTCGCATCCGCCATCGTCCCCGCACCTCGCGCGGTAGTGGTAGATCGGGAGGGACGCGAAATCGCAGGGAATGCCGCCGGGGAAGATGGGGAGCTGTTGCGCACTTACGCGTATCCCTTTGCCCTCGCGCACCTCATCGGCTATGTCTCGCCTCCAAAAAAGGATGCGTCTGGTCATTTCTACCAATGGAACTTCAAAGGGGTTGCGGGGGCGGAGAAAGCGTACGATGAAATTTTGCGAGGTGAAGACGGCTTGATGTGGTATGAAACCAGCGCGCAGGGGGACATTCTCACACAGCGTATGGTGCGGTCCCCTCGAGAAACGCCGCCCCTACGCCTCACCATTGACGCGGAACTCACCCAAGCGCTCTACACCATCATCCAAGAAACCGCGCAGGAGCGAGGCTTCGTGGGGGGAAGCGGTGTTTTACTTCGGGTGGATGACGGCAGTGTCCTTGCGGCAACAAACTACCCTTCATTTGACCAGCGCCCTTTTGGCAACCCCGCGAGCTCAACAGAAGCCGCACGCGAATTGGCGCGCCCTCATGCCGCCCATCTTCCTCGCGCGTGGGCCGGACGCTACGCGCCGGGCTCCACCTTTAAACCTTTTGTTGGCGTCTCCGCGCTCTCCCGAGGCGTGATCACGCCCGCAACAACGATCTACAGCGACGGCAAGCTCGTTGTTCCCAACCCTTACAACCCCGCCCAGCCAACTACTTACCGCGATTGGGGAGCCCCCGCCCACGGCGCGAACGACATTACGCGCGCGCTTGCCTTCTCTTCTAATGTGTTCTTTATGAGTGTTGCTGGCGGTAACCCTCCTGCGGGTATCCCCACAGGAATCGGCATTACCAACCTTGCAGAAGATCTCAGAGCGTTTGGCTTCTTGGACGCGCTCACTTTTGCGGGAACGGAAGTTCCCTCTGGAGTTATTCCGACACCGCAGTGGAAAGAAAAAATATACGGAACTCGGTGGCGTTTAGGCGACACCTACCTCACCGCCATCGGACAATTCGGCGTACAAGTCACACCCCTCTCGCTTGCGCGAGCAGTCGGGAGTATCGCAACGGGAAAACTGGTACGCCCTTGCCTGACAGAAGATGAATGCGCCTCACACACCCCGACGGATCTTCCGTTCCCCCAAGAGGCGCTTACAGTTGTCCGCAAAGGAATGCGGCGGGCAGTTGAAGAAGGGACGGCACGCGGTTTGCATCTGCCGTTTGTAACGGTCGCCGCCAAGACGGGCACCGCGGAGTTGGGAACGACACACACATCAGTGAACTCGCTCGTGATAGGCTTTTTCCCCTACGAGCATCCCCGCTACGCTTTTGCTGTGGTGATGGAGCAGGGCCCCGCGACAAACACCATAGGAGGCGTGTATGTGATGGCAAACTTGTTGTTATGGATGCGGGACCACGCGCCGCACTACCTTGAGGAATAAAGTCAGAAGCCCGCGTTTTTCTAGTATCTTGAACGAACATATGCTACAATGATTCTTGATTAGCAGCGGACGCACGAAACACCTATGACCGAGCACAACATCCTTACTTCTGAAGCGTACGAAGAACTTAAGAAGGAACTTGAATACCTCAAAACAACAAAACGCAGTGAAATCGCCCAAGCGCTTGAGTACGCACGGTCCTTAGGCGACCTGCGTGAGAACGCGGAATACCAAGAAGCCCGCGAAGCTCAAGCGGCGTTGGAAGAGCGCATTCGCGTGCTTGAAGAAACTTTGCGCAACGCGCAAGTCGTCGTCACGAAAGCTGGGCGCGCCACGCAAGAAATCATAGGAATGGGAAGTCGGGTGCGCGTTCGGAAAAATGGCGGGGAAGAGAAGGAGTTTGTGATCGTTAGCCCTCACGAGGCCGATACGCTCACGGGAAAAATTTCCTATGAGTCGCCTCTCGGATCTGCTTTGATGGGAAGGAAGGTGGGAGAGGTGGTGGAAATAGAGGCGCCCGCTGGAGTGATCCGCTATGAGATTATAGCCATCGCGTAATCGTATGCCTCGCCCTTTAGAAGAGATCCGAGCGGATCGGCTCCGCAAATTGTCTCTTCTTAAAGAGGCGGGAATTGATCCATATCCCCCGCGCACCGAACGAACTCACACCGTCCAACAAGCGCTTGAAGCTTTTGAAGAATTGCACGCGTCGCAAGCACCTATTGTGCTCGCCGGAAGAATTGTGGCGCTTCGGGAGCACGGCGGACTTATATTCGTTGATATTGATGACGGATCCGCCCGCGTTCAAGCCGCCGTGAGAAAGGAAGCCGTGGGGGAAGCGTCCTTCACGCTCTTTCACACAGCAATCGATCGGGGAGATTTCATCGCCCTGCGCGGCGCCTTAGGCCTTTCCCGCCGAGGCGAGAAAACGCTCTTTACCACCCATTGGCAATTGCTTGCGAAAAGTCTGCGCCCTCTGCCCGATGAGTGGAGCGGCCTTACGGATGAAGAAGCGCGCTATCGCTACCGATACTTGGACATCCTCTTGAATCGGGAAGTGCGCGAACGCTTAGAAGCACGAGCCCGGTTTTGGAAGGCCGCACGGCAGTTTTTGGACGAACGAGGGTTTATTGAAGTGGAAACTCCCGTTTTGGAAACAATGCCCGGGGGCGCTGAGGCTCGGCCTTTTTCCACCCACCACAACGCGCTTGATATTGATGTGTATTTGCGAATTTCGGCCGGGGAACTCTGGCAGAAAAAACTTATGGTTGCAGGTGTGCCCAAGGTGTATGAATTGGGACGCATTTTCCGCAACGAGGGCATTTCTTCGGAACACTTGCAAGATTATACCCAGTTGGAATTTTACGAAGCATACGCCGACTACACTTACGGAATGCGCCTCGCGCGCGAGCTGTTTCTCACGGTGGCACAAGCGGCATTCGGCACAACCCGTTTTACTATTCGCGATTTTTCTGTCGACTTGAGCCAAGAATGGGAAACTTACAATTTCTGCGAACTCATAGAAGAGCGATACGGCATAGACCCGCTGGCGACTTCTCCGCAAGAAGTGGCCGCGCGTCTTAAGGAAGAAAACATTCCTTTCGAGCCGGCCGCACTTTCCGTGGAGCGGGGAATTGACCTCTTGTGGAAAAAAATCCGCAAGACGCTCGGGGGCCCAGGTTTTCTTGTCGGCGTGCCAACTTATCTTGAACCGCTGGCAAAACGCGATCCTGCAAACCCGGATGTCGTCGAGCGCTTTCAGATTATTATTGCCGGCAGTGAACTCGCAAAAGGTTTCAGCGAATTGAATGACCCGTTGGATCAAGCAGAACGATTTCGCCGACAACAAGCTTTGCGTGAAGCTGGTGACGAAGAGGCGCAATTTGCGGATTGGGAATATGTGGAGGCAATGGAGTACGGTATGCCCCCCACCTTTGGTTTTGGCATGTCGGAGCGCGTCTTCGCGTTCTTTGCCAATGTCCCAGTTCGAGAAGCGCAAATCTTCCCGCTGTTGCGGCCAAGACCCATAGAGCCTCCTCTTGCTTGTTAGGGAGATGTGGATAACAACAAAAAAGAAAAATCCCAATTTTACTTGGGATTTTTATTTATGTGTGGATAACTGAAGTATGAAAGTGGATTGAAGTGGTATACAATTGCCGCTCAGTGGGATATAGTGGTATGCGATGTTGACGGGAGAATACCACCACACCCTCGATGAGAAACGGCGGTTATCGCTTCCAGCGAAGCTTCGGCCGCCTCTCGGAAAGACGGTGGTTCTCACGGCAGGGCTTGAGCATACCTTGTGGGTCCTTGCGAAGCGAGAATGGCAGCAGGTCGCGCAGACGCTCGTTGGGCTTCCTATGGGAAGCGAAGCGTCTCGCAGGTTTGCGCGCTTTTTGTTTGCCAGCGCAACGGAAGTCGATGTCGATCGCAATGGCCGAATGCTCATTCCAGAGCATTTGGCTCGCTACGCCGAACTGAAAGATCGCGTGGTGATGGCGGGGGTGGGGAAGCGACTTGAGATTTGGGACGAAAACCGCTGGAACAACTACATCAAAGAAACCGCCGCGCAAGCTGACAATCTCGCTTCGCACTTGGGAGAGCTTGGCCTCCTATGACCACACATCCCCCGGTTCTTTTACAAGAGGTGCTTCGCGAACTCGCCATCCAACCCGGAATGGTCGTGGTAGATGCAACACTTGGCGGCGGCGGATACACGGCGGCATTTGCCCGCGCTCTGCAGGGAGAAGGAATCTTGGTCGGTTTGGATGTGGAACAGGCCGCTTTAGACCGCACAAAAGAACGCCTTCGTGGCATTAACCTGGGAAAAGTCCGCCTTCTGCTGAGACGTACTTCTTTTGCCGACCTTGAGGAAGTCTTGGCAAACGATGGAATTGAACGCGTTGACCGCATCGCGTTTGACCTCGGCTTGTCGCACTTTCACTTGCAGGAATCAAAAAGGGGATTCTCGTTTCTCCACGACGAGCCTTTGTTGATGACCCTCGCGGAATCGGAGTTCCACCAAGGGCCTACTGCCGCGGAAATTGTCAACCAGTGGCCGGAAGCGTCGCTTGCCGAGCTACTACGCAAGTACGGCGATGAGCCTTACGCGCGACGGATCACAAAAGCAATCGTGCGCGAGCGGTCCCGCAAGCCGATCTTCACGAGCGGCGCTCTTGCCCGCGTCATCGAACAAGTGGTGCCTCGGCGGGGGAAACGCCACCCCGCAACGCGCGCGTTTCAAGCGATCCGTATTGCGGTGAACAACGAACTGCAAGCGCTTGAAGAAGGGTTGCAGTCTGCCCTGCGGGTGCTTGCTCCAGGAGGACGGATCGCGGTGGTGAGTTTCCATAGCGGGGAAGATCGCGTCGTTAAGGCTGTCTTTCGGGAAGCGGCACAACATGGCATTGGGGTGCGTCGTTCCAAAAAGCCTGTTGTGCCGCGTCCCGAGGAGATAGCCGCTAACCCCGCCGCGCGGAGCGCCAAATTGCGCGTTTTCGAAAAAAAGTAACGATCCAAACCTTGTATGTCGAGTACTTCAATCGCCCTCACATTCTTCATCCGTAGCATCATCCGCCGTCCTTACTATACCGGCTTTCTTGTGTGTTTGTGCGGTATGGCGGCGTACGCCGCGACGCTCGCGCTCGTCGTCGCAATGAGCGGCTCTTTGATGGCGCTGGAACACCAAGCAAGTGTTTTGCATAACAGAGTCGTTGATTACTACGCGGCCGGCACCGCGAGAAAACAACAACCTACAGCAACAAGCGACTCCCATGGAAATCGCCCTTCCATCGCTTCCACCCGAATCGTTATCGAATGGCCCCCCAAAGTCGCTTCAGCGCGCTAAGATCTGGCTATGCCAGCCGATCGGCGTAAAGCACCACCCGTTTGGGAGCAGCGCACGCGCCTTTTTCTTGTTACGCTCGTTTTAACGGGAATGTGGGGGTGGGTCGGGGCGACCTTGTGGCAGTTGCAAGTCGTCCATGGAGAAGAATACGCGCAAAAAGCTCACAATCGTTTCGCCCGCCTTGAAGAAGACCCCATCGCGTCCCGCGGCAGTATCTTGGCGCGCGGACCCGCCTTAGGTTTTGTGCCGCTTGCGCAAAGCGCCAACCGCTTCCGCGTCGTCCTTCTCCCTCGTGAGCTCGAAAAACCCGAAGAAGTGTTTTTTGCCTTACACGCGCTCTATCCGGAGCTCACTTCGCGGCAGTTTGACACGTGGATGGAACAGGATAAGCCGATTGACATAGGTGGCGAGATAACCTTGGAAGAATTCCTGGCACTGCGCGAGGATATTGGCGATGAACGCGGTGTGCGCTTCGTGCGCGCAACGCGGCGCGTCTACCCCATCGGATCCGTGGCCGCCCACAGTATCGGCGTTGTGGGGTATAAAGACAGCTCCCAATATCCCGTTGGTTTGTACGGCATTGAAGCAGCATACGATGCTACACTCTCTCACGCTCAATTGCTTTCCGGCAAAAGCTGGCTGTCGGCAGTTGTGGGAAAAATTGGCTCGTTGTGGCCAACAGCGGAAACACCAAAGGGCGATGTGGTCACCACGCTCGATTTAGAATTACAAGCAAAACTGGAGCAAGAACTTGACGCCGTGCAAGAAGAATGGCATGCAAAGGAAATAGGAGGCATTGTACTGGACCCGCGCGACGGACGCATCCTTGCCGCCGCCGCTCGCCCGGTGTTCGACCCCAACAATCTCACAGACAACCATGGTTCGCTCGCCAACCCCCTCACGCAACGCACCTACGAGTTTGGTTCGGTGATGAAACCGTTAACTGTCGCGCTTGGACTTGAAGCAGGTGTCATCACCCCCAGCACCACCTACACCGACACCGGCAGTGCGACATACAACTCCGCGACAATCCGCAACCACGACGGCAAGGCGCGCGGCACGGTCGATGTGCAAACCATTCTGGCCCAGTCGCTGAATGTCGGAGCGGCATGGGTAGCCACAAAATTAGATCCCCAGTGGTTCTTGGAGAAGCTCTCTCTGATGTTTGGTGAAACAAGCGGCGTGGATTTGCCGGAAGCGCCAGGAAGTGTGACGAATGTTGCGGCAGGAGTTGCCGCAGGCCGCAAGATTGAAATTGCTACCGCTTCATTCGGCCAAGGCTTCCGCACCAGCGCTGTTGCAATGGCGCGCGCCTTGTCGGCCCTTGCTAATGGGGGCGTTATGCCGCCCGTGCACATCGGCGCGTCTGTTATCACCCCTCTTGGCAAGGAAGCGCCTATTCCGCCTTTAGCGCCAGCACAGCGGATCGTTAGCGAACAAGCCGCGCACGAAGTTACTCAAATGCTCGTGCGAGTCGTTGATGAAACCCTTGCCCAAGGACGCTATCGCGATCCGGCGTATGCCACCGCCGCGAAAACAGGAACGGCACAAATAGCTCGCGCGGACGGCCGCGGATATCGCGACGACGCCTACCTCCACTCATTTTTTGGTTATTTCCCTGCGTTCGCTCCGCGCTACGTTGTTTTCCTCTACCATCTCGAACCCCAAGGGGCACGCTACGCTTCCGAAACGCTCACGCGCCCGTTTATGAACTTGCGCGAATACCTTCTCGGGCGGGATGTGCCTCCTCCTGACCGAAAAACAGCTCAGGAAGGCGATGCCGTTGGAAACACCGACGAAACACGCTAACATACCGTCATATGCGCAATTGGGCGCGAAATCTTTTTGCTTCCTTCCTCACGCTTGCGGCACGAATCGCCTTGTATCGCCACCAGCCAGTGCTCATCGTGGTTGTGGGGCCAGTAGGAAAAACCACGATAAAAGACGCGATCTTTGCCGCACTTGCTCCCTTGGGGGCGGTGCGTAAGAGTGAAAAGAGTCACAACACGCCGCTTTCTGTTCCCCTTGCCATTCTTGGCTTACCGGTCCCAAATGCCTTTTGGGGGTGGGGTGTTGCCGCTGTCGGCGCGTGGTGGCGGGCGCTCACCGATCGGTCTTTCCCGCGCTGGCTCGTTCTTGAGCTGGGAACAGACCGACCGGGCGATATGGAACACTTTTGCTGTTGGCTTTCGCCTCACATCGTCGTGGGAAGCTGGTTTCCTGAGGTGCCGCCCCATGTTGAATTTTTTCCTGAGGCGGAAAGTGTGTATGCCGAAGACTGGCGCATTTTGAACGCTTTACCCGCAAACGGCACCGTGGTGGTCAATGCGGACGATGACTTCTCTCTCGCGTATGTTCAGCGCGTGCTGAAAAATAAAAGTCCGGTGCTTGCGTACGGCTACACTCACAACGCCGATGTGCGTTTGCGGCGCTACAGTCTGCTCACCACTCGCCGACAAGGCATCGTCATCCCTCGCGGCATACGCGTTACTATCACGAATCGTCTCAACCGCGAACGCATTGTTTTGCATCGATTTGGCGTTGTGGGGGCAACCCACGCGTACCCTTGGGCCGCCGCAGCCGCCGTGCGTCTCGCACTTGGGTTTCCTTTGGCAGGGCTCGATGCTGCAGCACGCGTTGAGCCGCCAACGCCCGGCCGTTTGCGCTCGTTGGAAGGAAAAGGGGGAATGGTGCTCATAGACGACACCTACAATGCTTCGCCGGACGCGACTGCGGCGGCGCTAGAGACTCTGCGGGAACTGCCCCAACAACAAAAGGTTGCCGTTTTGGGAGATATGCTCGAGTTGGGCGCGCACACCCAACGAGAGCACGAAAAAGCCGGAGCGCATGCCGCGCACATTGCCAATTGCGTGATTACTGTTGGGC
>RFKD01000038.1 GCA_003694545.1 Candidatus Parcubacteria bacterium
ATCGCCGGTGCAGGTATGCGCCGAGGTGCAGGAGAACCAGGCACGGCCGTAGCCGCCGGTGGCCAGCACCGTCAGCTGCGCGCGGAAGCGGTGGATGGTACCGTCCTCCAGGCACCAAGCGATGACGCCGCGGCACACACCCTCATCGTCCATGATCAGGTCGAGGGCGAAGTATTCGACGAAGAATTCGGTGTTGTGCTTCAGCGCCTGTTGGTACAGCGTGTGCAGGATGGCGTGCCCCGTGCGGTCGGCGGCAGCGCAGGCGCGCATCGCCGGCTCCTTGCCGTAGTGCTTCATGTGGCCGCCGAAGGGGCGCTGGTAAATCCGCCCATCCTCGGTGCGGCTGAAGGGCACGCCGAAATGCTCGAGTTCGATTACCGCCGGGATCGCCTCGCGGCACATGTATTCGATGGCGTCCTGGTCGCCCAGCCAGTCCGACCCCTTGACGGTGTCGTACATGTGCCAGCGCCAGTCGTCCTCGCCCATGTTGCCGAGGGCGGCCCCCACCCCGCCTTGTGCCGCCACTGTGTGGCTGCGCGTGGGGAATACTTTGGAGATACAGGCCGTCTTCAGCCCTGCCGCGGCCATGCCGAAGGCCGCGCGCAGCCCGGCACCGCCGGCGCCGACCACCACCACGTCATAGGTGTGGTCAACGATGCGATAGGCCCCGCTCGAGGGCATGGTGATGGCGTTCATCGGTGTCGTTCCGTGGTTTCCGCGCGGCCCCGCCGCGCCTGTCGAAGCTGTGGGCCCTTGCCCGTCCTGCAACCCCCCGTCAGGCGATGATTCGTAGCACCGAGACGGCGGCGAACAGCCCAAGCACCAGGCAGGCCGCTTTCACCCCCCAGATCGCCGCCAGACGCACGCCTTCCGCCCGCACGTAATCCTCGATCACCACCTGCAGCCCGGCGGCCAGATGGTGCAGCATGACGCCAACCAGCAGCAGCAGCAGCACCGCATTCACCGGATGGGCGACGAAGGCGACACTCTCCTGGTAGCCGGCCCCCACCAGCCCGATCGCCGCGACAGCAAACCAGATCACCAGCGGCACCAGGGCGACGGACGTGACACGCTGCATCCACCAGTGATGCGTGCCGCTGCGCGCCGAACCCAGCCCTCGCACCCGGCCGAGCGCCGAGCGCATCCGCTTCACTCCTTCCCCGCCACCGGCCATCACCACACCCATGCGACGATCGCACACACCCAGGTGAGCAGCGTCAGGACTGCCGTTCCGCCCACCACCATCCAGCCGCTGCGGTACATCTCCTCGATGCGGAAGCCGTAGCCGGCATCCCAGGCCAGATGCCGGATCCCCGCCAGGGTGTGGTACCAGCCGGCCACCGTCACGCCGAACAGCACGATCACGCCAAGGAAGGAACCAAGGAACCACTGCACCGCGGCGAAGGCCGAGGGGCCAGAGGCCAGCGCCACCAGCCACCACACCAGCAGCAGGGCCCCCGCCGTCAGCGCCACGCCGGAGGCACGGTGCAGGATAGAAAGCAAGCTGGACATCTGCAGCATGTCATAGGCCTGCAGATGCGGCGACAGCGGCCGGCGGACGGGAGTTCCGTCGCTGCGCCGGCCGATCATCAGGGCTTCCCGGCTGTCGGTGCTCATGTTCCTGTCCTCAGGCCGTCACGCGGGCGGCCACATGCCCTTCGCGGATCAGCGCCTCCGCGATCTGCACGGCGTTCAGCGCCGCGCCCTTGCGCAGGTTGTCGGCCACGCACCAGAAGGCGAGGCCGTTCTCCACCGTCGGATCCTTGCGGATGCGCGAGACATAGACGGCATCCTCCCCGGCAACCTCCGCCGGTGTGGCGTAGCCGCCGTCCTCGCGCTGGTCCAGCACCACCACCCCCGGTGCGGCGCGCAGCGCTGCCCGTGCCTGTTCCACCGTGATGGGGCGGGCGAATTCCACATGCACCGCCTCGGCATGGCCGATGAACACCGGCACGCGCACGCAGGTGGCGATCACCTTGATATCGGGGTCGAGGATCTTCCGCGTCTCCACCGCCATCTTCCACTCCTCCTTGGTGGAGCCGTCCTCGAGGAAGATGTCGATGTGGGGGATGCAGTTGAAGGCGATGGGCTTGGTGAACTGCTCGGGCGCCACCGTCTCGTTCACGAACACGCCGCGCGTCTGGTTGAACAGCTCGTCCATCGCTTCCTTCCCCGCCCCCGACACCGATTGGTACGTGGCGACGGAAACGCGGGTGACGCGCGCGATGTCGTGCAGCGGCTTCAGCGCCACCACCATCTGGATGGTAGAGCAGTTGGGATTGGCGATGATGTTCCGCTTGCGGAACTGGGCCAGCGCCTGCGGGTTCACCTCCGGCACCACCAGCGGCACATCCGGCTCCATGCGGAAGTGGCTGGTGTTGTCGATCACGACGCAGCCGGCGGCTGCCGCCCGCGGCGCGTGCACCGCCGACACCGATGCCCCGGGGGAGAACAGGCCCACGTGCACCCCGGAGAAGTCGAAGCGTGCCAGGTCCTGCAC
>RFKD01000039.1 GCA_003694545.1 Candidatus Parcubacteria bacterium
GGCGGACAACGAACGGGCTCGCGCGGCGCTACGCGCGACGATGGAGCTTGATGCGGCCCGCACGGTGGACGAAGCGGCCGTGGAAATTTACAAACGCTTGCGGGACTCGGAGCCCCCGACGCCCGCCCACGCGAAAGAATTGGTGCGCGGGTTGTTTGCCTCGGAGCGGTATGACATTTCCTATGTCGGCCGTTTCCGCTTCAATCAGCGCTTCGGCTTGCCGATGGATGAGAAGGCGCTTAAGGAGCAATCGCTGACGCTATTGGATTTTGGCGCCATTGTGCGCCATTTGGCGGATTTATACGCGGATCCTCATGCGGAGGGAGACGATATTGACCACCTTGGTTTTCGGCGCGTGCGGTTTGTTGGCGAGCTCTTAGAGCAACGCTTGCGCGTTGGCTTGACGCGCATGAAGCGCAATGTACAAGACCGAATGTCAACCATTGAGAGCGACACGACGCAAGTCGTCCAGCTTTTGAACCCTCGCCCATTTGCCGCGGCAATTCGCGAGTTCTTCACCAGCAATCAGCTTTCTCAGCTGGCTCAACAGCAAAACATTCTCACGGAAATGGAACATTTGCGCTCGCTTTCCGCTTTGGGTCCGGGAGGGCTGACGCGCGAGCGTGCTGGTTTTGAGGTGCGCGATGTCCATCCTTCCCACTACGGGCGTTTGTGCCCCATTCACACGCCTGAAGGCCCCAACATCGGCCTGATTCTCCACTTGGCAACCTATGGCACCGTGGATGAATTTGGCAGCATCCTCTCGCCGTTTGCGCGCGTGGAGGGGGGGAAGGTGACAGGCGAAATCGTCTACCTCAACGCGCACCAAGAAGAGGAGCATAATGTGGCGCACGCTGCGACGCCTGTGGATGAAAAAGGCAACATTATTCCGCACATGGTGGAGGTGCGCTTTCGCGGTGCGCCGCGTATGGTGCCACGCAAGGAGGTGCACTATATTGATGTTGCCACCTACCAGCCGTGGTCGGTTGCAACTTCGCTCATTCCGTTTCTGGAAAACGACGACTCGAACCGCGCGTTGATGGGTTCAAATATGCAAAAGCAGGCTACACCTCTTTTGCGCCCCGAGGCGCCTCTCGTAGCAACCGGGTTTGAAGCCTCGGTCGCTCGTGACAGCGGCAGGCTGGTTATTGCCGAAGAAGACGGCGAAATTGTCGCGGTGGACGCGCGCTCTATCACACTACTCACCAAGAAAGGCGAACGGCGCACCTACCCTCTCTTGAACTTTCACCGCACCAACGACAAGTCTTGCTTACATCATCGCCCCATTGTCAGCAAGGGGCACAAGGTCAAACGCGGAGACGTCCTGGCCGACACACTTTCGACCGACCGCGGCCAGCTTGCGTTGGGGCATAATGTGCGCGTCGCGTTTATGAGTTGGTACGGCGCGAACTACGAAGACGCTATTGTCATTTCCGAACGCTTGGTACAAGACGCGAAGTATGCCTCCATTTACATTGAAGACTTTGAGTGTGTCGTGCGCGAGACGAAGCTCGGGCCAGAGGTGACCACGCACGATATCCCCAATGTGGGTGAGCACCGCCTTCGCAACCTTGATGAAGACGGCATTGTACGCGTTGGCGCCGAAGTGGAGCCCGGGGATATCCTCGTCGGGAAAGTAACCCCCAAAGGAGAGTCGCAGTTGACGCCTGAAGAGCGACTGCTTCGCTCTATTTTTGGCGAGCAAGCCAAGGAGGTGAAAGACACCTCACTGCGCCTTGAAGGAGGGAAGCGGGGCCGCGTGATTGGCGTGCGGGTTTTCTCCCGAGAAGCGGGGTATCAGCTGGAAAGCGGCGTGTTGAAAAAGGTGGTGGTAACGATCGCGCAAGTGCGCCCAATTTCCGTTGGCGACAAGCTTGCTGGCCGTCACGGCAACAAGGGGGTTATTTCCCTCATCTTGCCTGTTGAGGATATGCCGTATGACGAAAACGGCGAGCCGGTGGATGTCGTGCTTACTCCTTTGGGCGTGCCGAGCCGTATGAATTTGGGACAGATTCTGGAAATGCACCTCGGCCTTGCGGCGGGGACGCTCGGGTATCAGGCTATCGTGCCGCCGTTTCAAGGGGCAACGGAAGAGGAAATTCAGGAAGAGTTGAAGGTGGCCGGCTTTTCAGAAAACGGCAAGATCCGCTTGTTTGACGGCAGGACAGGCGAGCCGTTTGCGCAGCCGGTAGCCGTGGGGATGATGTACATTATGAAGCTTCACCATATGGTGGAAGACAAGATCCATATGCGCTCAGTGGGGCCGTATTCGCTGATCACCCAACAACCGTTGGGAGGCAAGGCGCGCCACGGCGGTCAGCGTTTTGGGGAGATGGAAGTGTGGGCGCTGTTGGGGTATGGTGCGGCGTACACTTTGCGGGAGATGCTTACGATCAAATCAGACGACATCCAAGGGCGCACGGCCGCGTTTGACGCCATCGTCAAAGGTAAGCCTATCGTGATGCAAAACACGCCGGCGGCGTTCAGTGTGCTCATCAACCATTTGCGCGGGTTAGCGCTTGAGGTGGTGCCGCTTTCCAAGTCTCACGGCGACGGAGCAGCACATGCTGAGACCGCAGCTCCCCAGTCATCAATGGTTATAAGCGAACTACCCAACGATAATTAACCTACAAATTCTATGGCGGCAGATGCTCGAACTTCCCACAACACCAAAGAGCGCGCACAACAGCAGGACTTTTCCGCCCTGTTGTTGCGTCTTGCCTCCCCGGAAACCATTCGGTCGTGGTCGTACGGCGAAGTTACCAAACCAGAAACCATCAACTACCGCACCCAGCGGGCGGAAAAATACGGCTTGTTTGACGAGCGTATTTTTGGCCCTGAGCGCGACCACGAATGTTTCTGCGGCAAATACAAAGGCATTCGGTACCGCGGTATTGTGTGCGACCGATGCGGCGTGGAGGTGACGCGCTCGATCGTGCGCCGTGAGCGAATGGGGCACATCGAGCTTGTCGTTCCTGTTGCGCATATTTGGTATTTACGCAGTGTTCCGTCTCGCATTGCGACCGTGCTCGGTATTTCAAGCAGCGACGCGGAGCGGGTCGTGTATTTTGCGGGCTACATTGTAATGCGCGTTAATGAAAAAGAGCGTTCCCGCGTGTTGAAAGCAATTGAGCAGGAATACAAAAGCCGCAGTAAGGAAGAATCGCCCGAGGAAGAGGCGTCTTCGCTTAAGGAGCGCTATGAAAAAGCGCGCCGAGAGGTGATGTCGCTGCAAGTGGGAACCGTGCTGGATGAAGAAACCTACCATCGCTACAGCGTGAAGTACAGCACGGTGTTTGACGCCTCAACGGGGGCCGAGGCCCTGTATGAACTTGCCCGCAGGCTTGATTTGTCGGCATTGGAGCATCAGCTCTTGGAAGAGCTGGCGAAAACGCGCGGCGCGGAGCGCGCCAAAATTGACCGCCGCCTTGCGCTCGTGCGCTCCTTGCGCGCTTCCGGTAATCGGCCTGAGTGGATGTTTCTTTCCGTATTGCCGGTTATTCCGCCAGCCTTACGCCCGATGGTTGCTCTTGAAGGCGGGCGTCACGCTTCCAGCGATATCAACGACTTGTACCGCCGCGTCATTAACCGTAACAATCGGTTAAAGAAGTTGATGGACATTCACGCGCCGGAAGTTATTTTGCGCAACGAAAAGCGCATTTTGCAGGAAGCCGTTGATGCTCTGTTGGACAACGCGATGCGCCTTGGCGCGGGGCGCGAATCCGTAGGTGCTGCGCGCCGCCCCCTGAAATCTTTGGCTGATTACCTTAAAGGAAAAACGGGGTATTTCCGCCAGAACCTCTTGGGTAAACGCGTTGACTATTCAGGGCGTTCGGTGATCGTCGTCGGCCCGGAACTGCGCATTGACGAGTGCGGTTTGCCGAAACATATGGCGCTGGAATTGTTTCGCCCGTTTGTCATTGCGGAGCTTTTGCGCCGCGAACGGGTCCACAACATTCGCGGCGCCGGGCGCCTGATTGAAGACGGCGATCCTGAGGTGTGGGCTATTTTGGAGGAGGTGATACGGGGAAAGTATGTGCTCTTAAACCGCGCACCCACGCTGCACCGTCAAGGTATCCAAGCGTTCCGTCCGGTGTTGGTTGAAGGAAACGCTATTCGTTTGCATCCGCAGGTGTGCCCTGCGTTTAACGCGGATTTCGACGGCGATCAAATGGCGGTGCATGTGCCGCTTTCGGAAGAAGCGCAGTGGGAAGCGCGCGAGGTAATCACATCGCGCAAAAATATCCTCAAACCAGGTAACGGCGGCCCTATTATTGAAATGGCCAAAGACATTGCGCTGGGGGTGTATTGGATGACAAAGGAAGTGGGGGGAGAGCCGGGGGAAGGAAAATACTTTGCCTCCCCCAACGAAGCCATCACGGCCTACGACTACGGCGTTGTCGGCTTCCGCGCGAAGATTAAGGTTTTGCCCACGGATTCGCCCAAGTATGCCCAGTTTGGAGGAAAGCCGTTTGAAACGACTGTCGGACGCTTGCTGTTTAACAGCGTTTTGCCTTCCGATTTCCCGTATCTCAACACGGAAATGAAGAAGGGGGCACTCGCGAAGCTCGTCGATGATTTAATTGGGCGCTACGGGCTTGAGCGTGTTCCGGAAATTGCTGACCGAATCAAAAACTTTGGCTTCGCGTACGCCACGCGCGCCGGCATCACTTTCGGGATGAGCGATGTGGTGGTGCCGGAGGAAAAGACAGCCATCATTGAAGAAGCTCGGCGCAAGCAAATGGAAATTGAAGAACAATACCGCGAGGGGCTCCTTTCGCGCGCCGAGCGCAAGCGTCTCCTGATCTCGTTGTGGCATCAAGCGAAGAGCGCGATTGAATCGCGCATTCCGCAGTCGCTCGATCCGCAGGGTTCCCTGCACGACTTGGTAGTTTCGGGGGCTCGCGGCTCTATGGCGCAAGTGACGCAAATGGCGGGGATGAAAGGGTTGGTGGCTTCCACGAAAGGGGACACAATCGAGTTTCCCGTTGTTGCTTCGATGAAAGAAGGCCTTTCGCCAATTGAATACTTCATTACCACGCATGGTGCGCGCAAGGGCCTTACCGACACAGCGCTCAACACTGCCAAAGCTGGGTACTTAACTCGCAAGCTTTTCGATGTCGCGCACACGCTCGTCGTGCGCGAGGCAGACTGCGGCACGCGCAAGGGTATTACCATCGCGCGCAAAAGCGCCTCCGGGATTGACATTCCTCTCGCAAAGAATATCCAAGGGCGAACGGCGCTGGAAGACATTACGATTGGTGGGGAAGTGGTGGTGCGGCGCAACGAGCTCATCTCGCGGGAAGCGGCACAACGCATTGACGCGGCGCAAGAAATCCAAGCAGTGAAGGTTCGCTCACCAATGACCTGCAAGACGCTTGACGGAGTTTGTCAGCACTGTTATGGGGCTGATTTAACCACATGGGAACTCGTGGATCTCGGCGAGGCAGTGGGAACTGTTGCCGCGCAAGCCATTGGCGAGCCGGGGACCCAGCTGACGATGCGCACCTTCCACACAGGCGGCGTGGCGCAAATCGGCGGAGATATCACCCAAGGTCTCCCGCGCGTTGAAGAAGTGTTCGGGCGGCGCTCGCCGAAAAGCCCAGCCGTGCTTGCCAAAGTTGCGGGAGTTGTGACGGCAATTGAGGAAGACGGCGGAAGTAAGGTGGTTGTGGTGACTCCCGAACTGGAAGAGCGCACCAAGAAGGGGGACGCCGTGCGGCACATTGTTGCGCCTCCGCGCGTGGTGGCGGTTCAAGTCGGCGAGCGGGTGGAAAAAGGTGCGTTCCTTACTGACGGCTCCGCTGATATTGAAGAGTTGTACCACTTAGCGGGGAAGGAGGTTGCTCAAGAATACATCATCACGGAAGCCGTCAAAATTTACGAATTGCAAGGTGCTCCCGTGTCGCGCAAACATATGGAAACTATTGTGAAGCAAATGTTTTCGCGCCGCCGCGTATTGCACCCCGGCGACACACGGTTTGCGGCGGGTGATATTGTGGAAGACTGGGTTCTGCTTGAAGAAAACGAGCGGGTGAAATCTTCAGGAGGTGATCCGGCGACGAGTGAAGAGATTGTGCTTGGCATTACCGAAGTCTCGCTGACGCGGGAAAGCTGGCTTTCCGCGGCCTCCTTCCAGCACACCACCCGGGTTCTCATCAATGCCGCGCTGAGGGGGGCAGCGGATCATTTGCGTGGTTTGAAAGAGAATGTCATTGTGGGGCGTGTTATTCCGGCCGGCAGTGGTTTTCCAGGAAGCACCAAGCAGCAAGCAGTAGCCGAGCTCCAGCGTCAGCGGGAAGAAGCGGAATTGGCGGCGCAATCGGCGCCAGAAGAAGCGGCGGAGCTTTTTGTACAAGCGCTTGAAGAAACCCAGCACGACGCTGAGCGTTAAGTAGGGCGCATGGATGAGGTTGTCCGGCGCATCAAAGAACGAGTCGACCTTGTTGAGGTTGTGAGCCGCTATGTGAAGCTCACGAAGGCGGGCAAGAGCTACAAAGGCCTTTCCCCTTTCAAAAAAGAAAAGACGCCCTCCTTTTTTGTTTCTCCCGACAAACAACTGTACTATTGTTTTGCTTCAGGGAAAGGAGGGGATGTGTTCACCTTTATCCAAGAAGTGGAGCGCGTTGATTTTCGCGGCGCGCTTGAAATTCTCGCCAAAGAAGCCGGTGTTGAGCTCAAGCCCGTTTCCCCGAAAGAAGCGAGCCGCAAGGAGCGATGGTACGCGGCGCTGGAGGCCGCGGCAGAGTGGTTTTCGCGCAATCTCGAGCGAAACCCTGAGGCGCGCCAGTACCTCGCGCGACGCGGCGTTGACGAGCGCGTAGCTTCCTTGTTTCGCCTTGGGTACGCCCCCAACGAGCCAACTGCGCTTTTGGCGCATCTCACGAAAGCAGGATTTACGAAGGAGGAGCTGCTTGCTGCCGGGATAGCAAGACAACGAGACGACGGCTCATATATCGCGCAACTGCGCTCACGCATCGTGTTTCCGTTGTGTGATACCGCAGGGAGGGTCGTCGGTTTTTCCGGCAGACGCTTCCCTGAGGACGAACGCCTTGGCCCTAAATATCTCAACACGCCTGAAACCGCGCTGTTTAAGAAAGGCGAAACACTCTATCCGTGGCATTTGGCGAAAGAGCCGGTGCGCCGCCACAATTGCGCGATAGTAGTTGAGGGCCAAATGGATGTGGTCAACGCGCATCGTGCCGGCTGGCCTATTGCGGTTGCCGTTTCGGGCACCGGTTTTACGGAGTACCACGCAGCACTGCTGACGCGCGCGGCGCAGCGTATTATTTTCGCGCTTGATGCCGATGAGGCGGGATTTCGTTCGCTTGTGCGTTCGGCGGCGCTCGTTTTGGGGCGGGGAGCGGAAGTGCGCGTTACGGTTTTGCCGGAAGGGCAAGACCCTGCGGATGTGATTTCTCAAGACCCTGAAGCGTGGAGAGAAAGTGTGCGCGCGGCCCAGCCGGTCGTCGCGTATGTGGCGCGGCGCCTGCTTGCGGGCTCACCGCAAGCGAAAGCGCGTGGTATGCGCGACTACCTCGTTCCACTTATTGGCGCTATTCCTTCTGCGGTTGCCCGTTCGCTTGCCGCGCAGGAAGCGTCGGCAATCTTGGACATTCCAGCTTCCGCCCTTCTTGAGGATACGGCGCTTTGGCGTGCTCAAGAAGCGAGGGGAGCACGCGATTTAGCAAGGGCCAGAGAAGAGAAAGATGGAAGAGGAGTGACCGCGAGCGAGCGGGACTACCGGACTGCGCGGGAAAGATTTGTCGTTGAGGTTTTGCGTTACAGTTCGGAGACGGCGCGTCGACGCGTTGAGGAGGTGGTGCCGCAGGATATGCGGGAGGCGCTGTTGTCACGCTATCCGGAGGATGAGACCGCACGCATCGCGATTGGTATACGCGAAGAAGAGGACGAGAATTTCACCTCTCTTGCGCAAAGCGCCGCTTATGAGGTAGTATGGCTTGCAACGAAGGACGCCTTTGCCGCCGCTGCTCGATCGCTCGAGGAAATGGAGCGAGAGGGTGCTTCGCACGAGCAAACCGCGCCACTTTTACAAGAACTTGACGCCCTGCGTGATCGTCTTCGGCAAATAGAGGATGCGTGGCGCGTCCTTCGCAGGTAACTTTTTGGCATATGGCACAACAGAAACGCAAAAAAACAACAGCCTCGCCAGCGCGACCGGAAAAAGCGGTCAAAGGTTCTTCCGCGGCGCGGCAGGTGGTCGAGCGGGTCTCAAACGCAAAGAGATCCCCAAAAAACACCGCAACTCGGCGGGCAAAAACCTCGCTTCCTCAATCGGCCGTCGTAAAGCGCAAGACGCGACCGCAGGGAAGCGCCAAGCGGAAATCAATTCGCGCAACCAAAGCGCGGCCGTCTACTACCGCAAAACAAGGAGCGGCAAAGACCCCCAAAAAAGCGGCTAAGACCTCCGTGAAAAAGATGGGCAACAAAGTTGTCAAAGCCTTGCAGGCGACTGTTCGCGCGCCTTCTAAGGTGAAAGCGGCGGCGTTTATGGAGAAAGCCGAAGCTCTCTTGGCAAAAGGGCGCGCACGCGGCTATGTCACACACAGCGAAATTCTCAAAGAATTTCCGCGCATTGAAGAGCATATCCCCCTGCTGGAAGATTTGTATGACAAATTGCAAGCGTCGGAGGTTGCCGTGGTGGAAGATACCAGTCTTCTTTCTGATGAGGCGGCACAGCGCGTGATCGAACAGCACCAAGCCTACAAGAAAGGCGGGGATTCCCCAAGCGATCTCGTTCAAATTTACCTCAAAGAGATTGGGCAGTATCCGCTCCTCACTCCTTCTGAAGAACGGATGCTTGCCAAGCGTGTGATGGAGGGCGATGAGGAAGCCAAACAGCTTTTGATGCGCTCAAACCTTCGCTTGGTGGTGTCCATCGCGAAAAAGTATATTGGAAGATCGTCGGATCTTACCCTTCTTGATCTCATCCAAGAAGGCAACATTGGCCTTTTCAAGGCGGTCGAAAAATTTGACTACACAAAAGGCTATAAGTTTTCCACTTACGCCACTTGGTGGATCCGCCAAGCAATTACCCGCGCATTGGCCGACCAATCTCGCACGATTCGCATCCCTGTGCATATGGTAGAAACGATGCAAAAGTACAAAACAGTATTTCGGCGTTTGTCTCAGGAGCTTGGGCGAG
The DNA here is from genome assembly GCA_003694545.1 of Candidatus Parcubacteria bacterium. Classification (GTDB taxonomy): domain Bacteria; phylum Patescibacteriota; class Minisyncoccia; order Phycocordibacterales; family UBA12088; genus J119. The sequence continues at coordinate 9,167 of RFKD01000039.1, forward strand.
AACCCACCTCTGAAGAAATTGCCGAAGAGATGGGCGTTGAGCTGGAAAAGGTGCGCACGATTGAAAAAATCAGCCAGGAAACACTCTCTTTGGAAAGTCCCGTGAGCGAAGATGATGACGAGAAATCAACACTGTCCGATTTCGTTGCTGATGAGCGCACACTCACGCCGGAGCAGGAAACCGCCATCAGTATGCTGCGCGAGCACATTGAGGAGGCACTTTCCGAGCTTTCGCCCAAAGAGCGCAAAATTATTGAACTGCGCTACGGATTAAAAGACGGCGTGTACCACACACTTGAGGAAGTTGGAAAAGAGTTTGGCGTCACTCGCGAACGTATCCGGCAGATTGAGTCAAAAGCGCTTGAAAAAATACGCGCGCGGCACTTGGAAAAATTTCTTGAGCATCAGTAGTGGTTTTGCGTGCTCGGCATGGTTGGAATTTCGGACTGGCTCGCGTGCGTTGGCGTGACCTCAAAAAAATGGAACGCTATCAATGCCCCTGTTGCTACGAGAAGCGCCACAGCTGTTGCCGGAGCGCCGGTTTTTATCCAATAAAGGAAGGAGATTGGTTGGTCTGTTTGCTCTGATTTACTCACCGCGATAACGCCGGCGGTGGATCCAATGGGGGTGGCGTTGCCGCCGAAGCCCACGCCAAACACCAGTGCCCACCACAACAAATCAACAGGGACTCCTTTTTCCGCCAAGGTAAGGATGATAGGGATCATCGCGACCGTGAGGGGAATATTGTCGACTATTGCCGAGAGCACGGCCGAAGCCCAGAGAATGATGATAGCTGTGAGCAGAATGTTTGCCTCAGCGCCCGAGAGGATGAACTGCGCCGCCCACTCTAACACGCCCGCGTGTTCCAGCCCGCCGACGAGCACAAAAAGAGCAGCGAAAAACAGCAAAACAGAAAGTTCCACCTTTTCCAACACCTGCTGCGGGTCATCTTTGGCTTGAATAAGGAGAAGCCCCACCGCCGCCCCCAACAGTGCGACAACCGACGCTTCCAAATGTAAGCTGCCGTGCAAAAAGAAGAGCACCACCACTCCCGCCAAGACAAGGAGGGACTTTTTCATTGTGGCAGGGTCCGTGATGGCCTCGCGCTCGTTCATTTGAAGGAGCCGATCGATCCCCACCGGCTTCTTTTGCCACTCCTTACGGAAGAAAAAGAAGAAAAACACGAGCGTTGCGACCCACGCGAGCGCGGCAACCGGCAGGGCGTGAATTAGGAACGTGTTGAACGTGTATCCGGCCGCGGAGCCAATCATAATGTTAGGTGGATCGCCGATGAGCGTCCCCGCGCCTCCGACATTAGAGAGTATTGCCTCAGCAAGCAGGTACGGCGTGGGGTTGAGCGAAAGTATGCGGGCAATAATGATGGTAACTGGCGCGATGAGAATGATGGTTGTTACATTATCCAAAATAGTTGAGAGGACGCTTGTGAGGCCGCCGAGCGAGACCAACAAGAGCCACGGGTTTCCTTTTGTCTTCTTGGCTGTGAGAATGCCGAGGTATTGGAAAAAGCCTGTCCGCTCTAAAAGCACCACCAACACCATCATTCCAAATAGTAAACCGATCGTGTTGAAGTCTACCGAGAGGATCGCTTCGTGAGGTTCGTAGAAATGAAAGAAATCACCCACAACCACCATCAACATCGCGCCCACTAACGCTATCACCGTGCGGTGCATTCGTTCAGTGACGATAAGGAAAAAGGCCGCAGCAAAAATGAGCGAGCTTAAGAAAAAAGGCAAAGACATACCGTCGTGATATCAACACGGCACGAAAGCGGCTTCTAATTGCGTTCAATCCAACGCTCCCGGGATGCCCAGGTAAAATGCGATCACGCGCTTGATCTCCGTGCGCGTGAGAACACCAATGGGGCGACGGTGGTCGTCCAAGACCGTGATGCGTCCGCGCCCCTTGACGGAAGCCAGGACGGCGGCCTCCACTAACGAAGACTCAAGCGTCACTGTCGGCACATCCCGAGCCATAAACGATTCCACCGGATGGTCTGCGACGCGTTGGGCGTCTTGCGCGAGAAGTGCGTCGTCGGCGAATCGAACCGCAATAACATCTTCCTCCAGATAATCGGGTAAGACTTCGCGGATGACATCGACAGCGTTCACTGCCCCCGCGAAGGTGCCATCTTGGTTGACAACCGTCAGGGAATTGCGCTTTTCCTTTACCATTCGCTCGAGGCACTCCTTGAGCGTGGTGCCAATAGGGATAATGACCGGCGGCCGCATCAAATCTTCAATACAAGCCGGGCAGCTGTTGTGCGTTGCTGGAGCATTGCCTTTCTCTTGCATGTACCCAACATCTTATACGATGGAGAAAAATTGTGCAAGGGAGGGGGGTGTGGTAATGTTGCCACACTATGCCGAAGAACACGCGCCGCGGCGGAAGGAACAAAAAAAAGGGAGAAAACGGCGCGCCGCGCCGCCCGCGCAAGGGCCAGGCATCTACAGGCGGCTCTACCGTCTCGCGCCGAGAAGGGAATAAGGTTTCATCAGTAAAAGCCGGGGCGGGTCGGAAGCGGCGTGAGGCCCCGTTGGGGCGCGAGCCTCAAGGCGGGCAAATCCCCGAAGAAATTCTGCGACTGGTGCACATTGTTGGTATTGAGGTGCAAGGCCCAGTCGGCGAGCCGATGGTGGTGTTGAAAGAAGAAGGGGGCGATCGCGTGGTCCCTATTTGGATTGGCCCCACGGAGGCCCAAGCGCTGTATGTCGGGTGGCGCAAGATTCCCACGCCTCGACCGCTCACCCCCGATCTCCTCCTCATGGTAATGCGCGCGCTCGGCGGTTCGCTCGAACGCGTGGTGCTCACGACGGTCGCGCTCAACACCTACTTCGCGCGGCTTGAAATACGCGACTCCGTCGGCGTTCTGCACACGATTGACACTCGTCCTTCTGACGCAATGGCTCTTGCCGTGCGCGCTGGCGTTCCTCTTCTTGCGACGGAGGAAATGCTCAGCCGAAGCGGTATCCACATAACGCAAGGCTCCGCCTCTTCGTTGGGTAGTCAAGAAGAAGACACATCACCCCCGGATCCTTCAGAAGGAGGAGGGAACCCGCCGGGAGAGCGAAACTAGCGTCACTCGCCTGGCGCGTATTTTGCCCGGCAGTTGTATTGCGGGCGCAACCTCCGGCACGCACCACCGCGAGCGTCTGGGGCTTGGCTACGCGGCAATAACGGTGAGCGTGTTTGTTTCTCCTAGTTTGCCAAAGATGCTCCCAGAGATGACCACGATTGGCTCATAGGCGCGCGCGAGGCCACTTGCGCGCGCCGCGGCGCGCGCAAGTGAGGAAAACCGAGAACGCTTCGTGTAGCGCGCGGGACGCGCTGCTGGTATGAGGCCATAGCCGAACATTGCCTGGCGAAGCGTGTCGGCGTGCTGGCTGACGACAAGAATAGGTATCCCCCCTTGGGAGCGCGACACCAAGCGCGCCGTGGTGCCGGTTTCCGTGAATGCGACAATACACGCGGCGCCGACATCCCTTGCCAAACGCGCCGCTTGTCCAGCGACCGACAAGCTGATGCGTTCATTGAGCGCGGGCATATCTTTGGCACTTTTACGGAGGGGGATGTCCCACGGCTCTTTATACGTTTGCGCCTCTGCGGCAATACGTCGCATCGTTTCAACTGCAGCAACAGGATAGTCGCCGATTGCGGTTTCTGCGGAAAGCATCAGCGCGTCCGCGCCGTCTAGAACGGCGTTTGCCACATCGGAAATTTCGGCGCGCGTGGGGGAGGGATTGCGTGTCATCGTTTCGAGCATCTGTGTGGCAACAATTGCGTATTTCCCAGCCGCGCGCGCTTCACGCACGAGCTCTTTTTGCACAACCGGAACGCGCTCGGCGGGAATCGCAAGCGCAAGATCTCCCCGAGCGACCATTATGCCGTCGGAAAGTCGTAAAATGTCTTGGAAGTGATCCAGCGCTTCGGCGGTTTCTATTTTGGCAATAAGAAGTGCGCGGGAGTCATAGCGCGCGAGAAGTGAACGAGCTCGGCGAATGTCGGAGGCGTTTTTAACAAACGAGACGGCGACGGCGTCGAAACCCATTGTGGCTCCCCACGCAATGTCCCGCGCGTCTTGGGCGGTAATGCCGCGCAAGACGGTGGTTGCGTCGGGAAACTGCACGCCCCGGCGGGGCGCTATGTCGCCACCCACCACGACGCGAGCTTTTACTTGCGTTTCTCCTTCGTCAGTCACTTCCAAGATTTGCGCGCCGTCGTTGAGAAAGACGCGCATTCTTCGTCGGAGAAACGCGAGTGTGCGGATGCCCGAAAGCGAAAGGACAAGCACAGCCGTGCCTTCTTGCGTGCGCTGTTGGCGGACGGTAAGAACGATTTCGCTGCCCTGTGTGAGCGTAACAGGTTTTAGGTTGGTAGTGCGCACTTCTGGCCCCTTAAGATCCAAAAGTGTAGCAAATGGAACCTTGAGCTTTTTTTGGGCTGCGCGCACCGCCTCAAAAAGCGTTTGGCGCTCTTGGGGAGAGCTGTGGGAGGCATTAATGCGCGCCACACACATCCCCGCGCGCGCTATCTCGCACAAGACGGTGGGGGAAGCGCACGAAGGTCCAACGGTTGCGATGATTTTTATCCCAAAAGTCCCAGAAGAATCCCGCTCCTGCGCGGCGTGCGCGGCGGCAGCGAAATGAAAAGGCGCGCTGCCTATTGGCATCCATAGTATCTTACCAAACAACATGCAGTCCGGCACTTCGGGGCGAGGTCTCCCTAGTGCGAGGCGAGGATAACGCGCGAGGTGGGTGAGTTCGCGCGGACGAACTAACGGAGGTGGAGAACGGCGTTTGAAATTTCAAACAGCACTATGACGACAACGCCAATAAACGCGCACGCGCGTAATGAAAAGGCGCGTGGTTGGGTTTTTTGTTCTTGTCTCTGCAACCAGTACCTGCCGATGAGAAACCCAACCAACACTCCCGCTATTGCCCACGCCACGAAGAGCGCAATATTGCTAAACACCTGCACGCCACCGAGGAGGTATCCTTGCAAACGCCCAAGGTTCGTAAGAGCGCTTACGGCACCGGTTGTGGCGATAAATGCCGTAGCTTGAGGGAGCCACCGCATTGCCAAAGGCGCAAGCAAAATATTGCCCACCCCCGAGATCGCGCTTAATGTCCCTGCGAGCGCGCTTAAGGCGCCAATACGCACGAGAGGGGGAGAATGATCCTGCGTATTGTGCGCCCCTATCTCGGCGTTTATTGTGTGTCGCGAGAGAGCCACGCTAAGCAAAACACCGATTGCCATGAGAACGAGGGCTACTATTTCCGCTTTGTCTGTGGATATAAATTTGCTTAAGCCCCAACCAGTGACAAGCGCGCTTATGAAACTCACTGGCGCGCTTATTGCGACAAATAGCCAGTGAATACTGCGGGGCGCGCTCGCGATTTTTAACACGTCGTTGGTAAGGTGCGCGATAGCGGCGACGGGGAGCGCGGCGGAAAATGGAAGCGCAAATAATAAAAGCGGCAAGAGAGCCGCTGAGGTTCCGAAGCCCGCCAGCGTGCCAGTAAGAGCGGCAAACATTCCACTGAAGGCTATGAACCAGCCTACCATTGCTTCATGCATAAATGAGAATCCTAAGCACTCTTTTTGTTTGTGCAAGTGTGCACAACTTTCTTTTTTCGCCCAAAGCTGGTTATGATACGGCATCAGGGCTCAACCCCCACTAGTTATGACAAGACATGCGCCCCTTCCGCCATACCCGCGCGCGTTTGCGTACCCTCTGCCGCAGGAGCGTGTCGCGCTTGCGCCGGCGCGGCCGCGCGACAGCGCTCGTTTGCTGGTTTACCATCAACCCACAGCTCATTTTGAGCACCGCCGCGTCCGAGACCTCCCGATTCTTTTACCCAAAGGGACGCTCGTCGTGGTGAACAACACGAAGGTGGTGCCCGCGCGGTTGGTGCTAGAAGACGAAACGGGAAGGGAGGTGCCGCTTCTTCTCTTGCCTCCGTTTTTTAATGAGGCGGGAGAAGTGCGCGCTCTCGCGCCTCGTGCCGCCCGCGCAGGCGCTCTTCTCTTCCATCGGCCGACGGGTATCCGCGCTCAGGTGGAACGACGCGACCGGAAAGTATGTGCCTTGCGCTTCCAAGCAAGGGTAGCGGCTCTGCGCGATCTGGTGTTGCGGTGGGGAGAGGCGCCGCTACCTCCGTATTTGCAAGCCAGCCCGCTTTCTTTTCACGAACGGCGCCGTCGCTACCAAACCGTTTTTGCTCGAATCCCTGGCTCTGTCGCGGCCCCCACCGCGTCGTTGCATTTCACACGGCGGCTTCTCTCTGCCCTTCGCGCGCAGGGTCATGACATCACGGCCGTCACCCTCCATGTTGGGCTTGGCACTTTCGCGCCGCTTACTGAGCGTGAGCTCAAAGAGGGAAAACTACACCAAGAGTGGTATGCCGTTGGGCCTCGGGCGGTAGCGCGCATTCGTGAGGCGCTCAAAAAGCAGCGACCTATTGTTGCCGTCGGGACAACCACATTACGCACGCTAGAGACCGTCGCTCAGCGTTACGGCGAAATTCGTCCGGCGCAAGGAGTTACGGATCTTTTTATTTACGGGAAGTTTCCTTTTCGCATTGCCTCAGGCCTCTTTACCAATTTCCACATGCCCCAATCGTCGCTCCTAATGCTCGTTGACGCGTTTTTAGGTGGAGACGGACTGCAATGGCAGCGCGTTTACCGCGAAGCCTTAGAGCACGACTTCCGCTTCCTCTCCTTCGGCGACGCGTCATTGTTGTGGCGGGGTTGAAGATTAAGCGGTGCGGCGCTATAATAAGAGCGCCTTTCGCAGGGCGCTATTACCAGCCTTATCCGTATTGTTTGCAAGGGTATGGCGAAAAAGACCAACAAAAAGCCTCCTATTGAGCCTCTAGCAGATCGCGTGCTGGTGCGTCCTCTGAGCGATGAGGAGCTTGGCACCACCTCTGCAGTGGGCATTATCATCCCTGAAACCGTCAGCCGAGATAAGGCTGACCGCGGGGAAGTTTTGGCGGTCGGCCCCGGTAAACGAGATGAAGACGGTGAGCGGGTTCCCCTTGATGTCAAGGTGGGCGACCGCGTCATCTTTCAGTGGGGCGATAAGGTTGAATGGGAGGGCGAAGATTACTACATCGTCCGCGAGGACAACATTCTCGCGCGTTTTGGAGAGTAGACCGCTTCGAAAGGTTTGCGCCTGATGCGCTCTTGAGCGTCGCAGGGGCAAACTTTCCTGCCAACAGAACTCTCCCAATTAGCGCGTGTCATTACGAAATAGATCACATTTATCAGCATTAAGGTAGGAGATGTATGGCAAAAGTTGTGTTGTTTAACGAAGAGGTCCGCCGCAAGCTGAAGCGGGGCGTGGACACGGTCGCGAATGCGGTGCGGGTGACAATTGGTCCGCGAGGCCGCAATGTCGCCCTCGACAAGAGCTTTGGCGTTGCGACTATTACCAACGACGGCGTTTCCATCGCGAAGGAGATTTCCCTTGCCGACCGCTTCGAAAACATTGGCGCGGAAGTTGTCAAGGAGGTTGCCAACAAGACCAACGAAGCTGCTGGTGATGGAACTTCCACAGCGGTCGTGTTGACCCAAGCATTGGTTCGCGAAGGGTTCCGTCGCACCACCCTTGGCGCCAACGCAATGATGGTGCGCCACGGCATTGAATCGGCAGCGCGCGATGTGGTGGCAGAATTGCGCAAGATGGCAAAGCCCGTGAAAACTTCCGCTGAAATAGCACAAGTCGCCACCATTTCTGCAGAAAGCGAAGAGATGGGAAAGAAAATCGCTGAAATGATTGAAACCGTCGGCAAAGACGGCGTTGTGACGGTGGAGGAGTCGCAGACGCTTGGCATTGAAACGGAAGTCGTGGAAGGGTTGGAGTTCGATCGGGGCTATGTCTCACCGTATATGATCACCAACCCTGAGCGGATGGAAGGGGAATACAAGGACACGCTTATTCTCCTCACTGATAAAAAGGTTTCTTCCATCCAGGAGATCTTGCCCCTCTTGGAGAAGGTGGCGCAAACCGGCCGCAAGGAGCTCGTCATTATTGCCGAAGATGTGGAAGGCGAAGCGTTGGCGACATTCGTCGTCAACAAACTGCGTGGTACCTTCAGCGTCCTCGCCGTCAAAGCGCCCGGCTACGGTGATCGGCGCAAGGAGCTCTTGCAGGACATTGCGGTTACCATTGGTGCGACGGTGGTTTCGGAGGAAACTGGCCGCAAGCTCGAAAACGTCGGGCTGGATGTGTTGGGCCGGGCGGATCGGGTTGTTGCGACGAAGGACAAGACGGTGATCGTTGGCGGCAAGGGCAAAAAGCAAGACATTGAAAAGCGTGTTGCCCAACTCAAGGCGCAACTGGAGCAAACAGACTCCAAGTACGACCGCGAGAAGCTCCAAGAGCGCATTGGCAAGCTCTCCGGCGGCGTTGGTGTGATTCGCGTCGGTGCTTCAACGGAAGTGGAAATGAAGTATCTTAAGCTCAAGATTGAAGACGCGGTGAATGCCACCAAAGCCGCCATTGAGGAGGGTATCGTTCCCGGAGGTGGCGCCGCGCTCGCGAAGGTGGCGCACCGTCTTGGGCAAGAGCGTGCCAAGAAGGCGAAAAGCGCCAAGCGCGAGGATCTGGAGTTTGAAACCGGCTACGAGATTATGCTCGCCGCTATTAAGGCACCCTTGATGCAAATTGCCCACAACGCCGGCAGGGAAGACGACGCGGCTGTCATTGTTGACCGTGTTGGGCAGGGCAAAGCAAATGAAGGGTTTGACGCCCGAAGCGGCGAGTTTGTTGATATGCTCGCCTCGGGTATTATCGAC
>RFKD01000040.1 GCA_003694545.1 Candidatus Parcubacteria bacterium
CGCGTGCCGCGCCCCTTGCGCAAGGGGCGCGGCACGCGCGTCTTGCTCAAGGCATACAACCCAACAACCCTCCTTGCGCAAAGCGCCAATAGCCGCGAGTGTTGATGGGAAATGCGCAAAGCGCACGATATCTTCCGCTCCAAGGGCGACTTTTGCGAAATCTCCACGCCGCCTGCCGAATCGGTCATAAGGAAGGGGGGTTGTGCCACACGCGTATATTTCCTGCACACCAAAGAACGCCGCACTGCGCGCTATGGAGGCGGTGTTGTACACGCTACGAATGTTGTCCAAGACGAGAACAATCTCGCGCGAAGGTCGGTTTGCCATAGGTTGTGTGGTATACTAACGCACAATGTTCAATGTGTGGCCAGAGCTCTTTACCTACGAGATTTTCGCGGTCGCCTTGCTACGCCTATCTGTCGCGGTGTTTTTCCTTATCCACGGCACGCGCACGCTGTCATTATGGGGTATTGGGCCGTTTTTTGATCGTTTCGGCAGTTGGGGACTGTGGGCTGCTCGACTTGCGACCACGCTTCAATTTGCAATTGGCGTGCTCCTCTTGGTGGGCGCGTGGACGCAAGTCGCTGCGCTGTTTGGTATGCTTGTTTGCCTGAAGCTTGCCGCCGCAAGGCGCTTTCCCACCATTGCGCCACACGCTAAAGCAACCTATTACCTTGTGGCCGTTATTTGTTTGGCGTTAATGTTTCTCGGCGGGGGGGCGTTTGCGGTTGACTTCATTAAACTCTAAAGCTCTAGAGGAGAAGGGGAAAATGTGGTAAGGTGTGGTTTCACCCCCCGTAGCTCAATGGTAGAGCAGCGGCCTTTTAAGCCGAGGGTTGAAGGTTCGAGTCCTTCCGGGGGGACTGCAGCGCAAGGAGGCAAACGCGAAGCATTTGTCGACTATGCGATGCCCCCACGGAGGGACTCGAACTGAGGCGCAGCGCACTTCTCTCATGACGCGCACAACACTAACACAATATTGTCAGATCCTGGCCCATACTCTGCAACGCCATTGGGCCCAAGCGAATGAATGGCACGCACCCAAGTATCGGGCGCGACCCCTTCGCATTGATCGGTGCATCGATAGTCAGGGTCAAAACGGTAGGGGTTGCTCCACGGATCCACGGGGGGACGGGAAAGGTACGGTCCGTTCCAATTGGGAAAACTGCCGTCAGTGCATAACAGGCCTGCTGCGCACGAATCCAAAAAGACTTCCGGATCAAGCACGCAAGGCGTAGGGGAGAGGTGGTTTGGGTGCAAGCCGGTGTCAGCCTCCAAAAGCGCGACCGCATCGCGCAGCGCGGCTAAATCGGCTTGCGCTCGCGCGATACGCGCTTTGTGCCGCGCGTTGTTGAGCGAGGCGAACACGATGGAAGACAATAAGCCAATAATAGCTACAACAACCAATAACTCTATTAATGTAAATCCGTGGTGAGAGCGAGAGATCTGCGTTTCCATCATATTTCTTGGGTCAACAATGCACCATCACAAAAGCATCAAACTCTTGCGACCAGTCGCGGCAAGCCTTTTGGGTCGCGTATTCCTCAACGGAACAAACACCATCTGCTTCTGGATCGCCGCAAACAGCTCTGGGAATAGAGAAGTATTTTTCGAGCGAAAGAGGCCGTCCGACTTCCGGGTCTTCTTGCGCGACGAACTTTTCCAAGTTGTTGATGCCGACGATCGCAAACGGTCCCGGGACATTGCGGCAGGTGGGAGAAGCGGGGTCACACCGGCAGTATAGCATTGGGGGATAGCGGTAGTAAGCATAAAAATAATTCGCGCGGCGAGGGGCAAAAAATTGAAAGCCTTGCACTCGGAGATTGATTGGATCGACCGGCACCTGCCCGATAGGAAAATGAGACGCGGGGTCTTGAAACCAATCGCTGGGACCTCCCGCACCAGATGTTTCCCGTCCTCCGGCATTGCACGGGAAGATGTTTGGCAGATACGAACCGTGGTCGGAATAGTACACTCCCGTGCGGTGCGACTACTGCGCAAATAAGTCTGCCGTCGCGCATCGTATCCCTTTTTTCTAGCTCTTGATACAGACGCCAACACAATGTTCGATAAGATGCCGATAATTGCAATGACGACCAAAAGTTCAATAAGCGTAAACGTCTCGCCAGAAGGACGAGAACTAGGGAGAGGGAGGCTGGTGAGGCATACACGGAGCGTCGACAACCAACTAGGGGTGCCCCTGATAGCATACCATTGTTGCGATGCGACGGGGCAACTTGGTTTTGTATTTCTACAGAACTATTGTCAGGGCGGAAACCTTTGAGCTCTTCGCGCGCCTTGCGCGGCAGGCAAGATGCCGAGCGTGGGCTCGCTGAAGTAGAGCGCATTACCGCTTGCGGTATGGAAGGGTGCATTCCAATACGCGAGTCTCTTTCACGGCGGTTTGCCCTTATTGCTTCAAGACGCACCGATATTGAATCGGGGCGCGACGGGCTTATTGAGGCAGTATCACCCAGTTGCTCGCTCACGCCGCGTGGTTACGCTAGCACGCCGAGGGGGTATGGATTGTTTCGATCGGTTTTCTTTCTCTCATCGCGCCTATCGCGCAATAGTTGGGTTTGCGCATTGTCCACATTGTGGCGAACAACTTTCTTTGGAGAAGAGATCAGTGCGCGGGTGTTGAGGAAAGCGTCCTATTAGAAACGGGCGGGAGAGGAAAAGCGCTCAGCGATTTATGCCTGCGGCCTCCCGTGTGGGTCGAGGGCGTTGGCTTTACCGACTACGAGATGGCGTACGCTGTCGGCGGACGCTTCATCGCATTTCCGGAATATGTTTGTCGGGAGCGTATTGTGGGCGCGGCCGATTATGTATGCGATTGAGCGATTTAATTGAGTGCATCGTGCGGTTGATGGAAGGGGAGCATGCTTCTCAAGAGCAGCAAGTGTAATGTAGGCGGATGTTGCTTGTTGGCGTTTTAGTAAGGATTCCGTCTCAGAGCTCATTTCTCGTGCGCGCGCTTGGGCTCGAACCAAGGACCTTCCGGGTGTAAACCGGATGCTCTACCAACTGAGCTACGCGCGCCTGTTGAGCATTATGCCACAAATGTGTTTGCGTGGCGATATTTGCCTCTGTAACCAGCTGTGGTGCGCAAGCGTTAAGCAAACAACGCGCGTTGCGCGTATCTTGTTTCGTTTTAGCTGCAAAATGCAGTAGAGTGTATGGACACACCTCCCGCGCCGCAGGCTATGGGTATTATCGTTGATGGGAATCGCCGCTGGGCGCGTAAGCGCGGTTTGCCCGTGTGGGAAGGCCATCGGGAAGGCGCCAAGCGCGTTGGGGAAACGATTCGTTGGGCACGCGAAGCCGGTGTGCGTTCCCTTATTTTTTACCTCTTCTCAACTGAAAACTGGCAACGCCCCATAGAAGAGCGCAGTCAGCTCTTTGAACTCTTGCGAGAGTTTTTGGAAAGAGACAGCGACATTCCCTCTGATGTTCTGGTGCGCATCGCGGGGCAAAAAGAGCGATTTCCACCAATGTTACAGCAGAAGTTTGCGCGCCTGGAGGAAGCGCGGCTTCGTATCAAGGGTGGTGCCGCGTTAGCAATCGTCTTTTGCCTTTCTTATGGAGGGCGAACTGAAATTGTCCACGCGGCGCAGCAGTTGGCCCGCGAAGGGAGAGACATTACCGAGCGCGCGTTGGCTGGGGCTTTGTGGACGCAGCCGATTTCCGATGTTGACCTTATCGTGCGCACGGGAGGCGTGCGGCGCCTTTCTAACTTCCTCTTGTGGCAGGCGGCGTACGCTGAGCTGTATTTCAGCGATACTCTCTGGCCTGATTTTTCTCAAGCCGAATTCACAGCTATTTTGCAGTGGTACGCAAAACAAGAGCGCCGGTTTGGGAGGTAATTTCTCTTCTTCTTTCACTATGTCAAATCGGTTACACGCAAAACCTTTCCAAATTCCACATCAACTGGGCCGTGCGAAAGCTCCTATGGCGTGCCCATGCGTAAGCCAAGTTTACCGCTTCCCAACCGAGGGGCTCCTTGCTCGAGGAGAAAGAGCGCAAACAAATCAATGCGTTAGCCACAAGAGCCAAAGACTCGCCTGCGGTGGAGCGTTCCAAGGAGAACGGAAGTGCAACAAATTGGAAAAACCCTGCTCGTCCGCCTTTTTGTAAAAGAAGATGTGGTACGCTTCGCTTTATGCGCAGAAGCATAGGACCACAACCGCAAATCTTGTTTGAAGGTGCAGACGCGCTCGTGGTGGTAAAACCGCGCGGGTGGCGCACGCACGAACGGGCAGAAGAGGCGGGGCCCTCGCTCGCGCGCTGGTTTCTTTTGCGCGAACCAAGTCGCGCAGGTGTGGGGGAGCTCCACTTTGACGCTGAGCGGAAGGCGAGCGTATTGCGCCCCGGGGTGGTGCATCGGCTGGATACGGAAACAACGGGGGTTGTCATACTTGCGAAAACATCGCCGGCGTATAAATTCTTCAAACGCCAACTAAAAGAACGAACCGCGCGAAAGGAATACCTTGCCGTGGTATGGGGAGCAATGAAAGAGCCGCGCGGTAGTATTCGCTATCCTTTGCAACGCGCGCGCGGCGCCCGCAAACGCATAACCTTGCGGCGCTTGCCAATTGAAGGGCAACTACCGCGCGGCGCAAAAGAGGCCTCTACGGAGTGGGTCTTGCTCGGGGGCGGGGAGCTGGAAGGGAAGCTGGTGAGCTTGTTGCGCGTGGTCCCCCTCACGGGGCGCACCCACCAAATTCGTGCGCATCTTATGGCAATTGGGAGGCCGATCGTGGGAGACATGCTCTACCGCACTGCCGCCCCAATTGAAACAGAGCGCTATCCTCTTCTCCTCCATTCATGGTCGCTGGCCATTCGTCTGCCACAAGAGCGCGGGGCGCGCACATTTGTTGCCCCGATTCCTGAAGATTGGCCAGAGCGTATCCGCGCGCTTGTCTCTGAATCCGCCACTCGGCTTGCCTAAAGCAGGAATGCGCCTTGCTTTTTAATGTTTCCCGTGCTAGATTGCGCGGCAATGAGCGAGGTTCGTCAAGCAACAACAGCGCGTACGCCCGTTGCGATTCAAGAGCGCAAAGCGATTCGCATTACGCCGGGCGACACGGTGCGTGTGTGGCAAAAGATTGAAGAAAAGGGTAAGACGCGCCTGCAGGCGTTTGAAGGATTGGTGATTGCCGTGAAGCATGGCAAAGAATTGGGTGGCACATTCACCGTGCGCCGCGTTTCCGGCGGGTACGGCGTTGAGCGGATCTTCCCCCTCTTTTCCCCTTTGATTGACCGCATAGAAGTGCTGCGCCGCACGAAGGTGCGCCGAGCGAAGCTTTACTTTGTGCGCGACAAGACCTCCAAAGCACTGCGCCGCCTCCTGCGCCGTACACAAATGGTGAGTGAATCAACCGTGAGCGAGCAACAGCGTACGAAGGAGGAGAAGGAAGCCGCCGAGTAGCAGGTTGTTGCGAAAGAAGTGAAAAAAGACGAAGGGAACGAATAGGTCACTTGCCGTCTTGATGCGTGCAGAGACATCAATCCAATACGCTTGCTTGTTGCGCGTTGCGCGCGAAGAGTTTTATTTGCTCCCAACAACATCTTAATACGAAACCGGCAGATGGTGAAGTCCTTTCTGGTTTTTTGGAGTGTAAAACAAACAGTTGTTTGGAATTGTGTGCGCAGGAGAGGACTTGAACCTCCACGGGGCTAAGCCCCACTACCCCCTCAAGGTAGCGCGTCTACCAGTTCCGCCACCTGCGCTCTGAAGGTTAGTGTAGCGCACCACCAGCGATCACTCAAGCGTGTGGTATACTTCCTCCGTGTGAACAACGCAAAAGCGCGCAAGCATATTTTTCTTGTTCGCCACGGTGAAAGCGAGGGGAACAAGGCGGACACCTACCAACAGGCGGACACACCGCTTACGAAAACCGGGTTCTTGCAGGCACGCGCTATTGCGGAGCGTATCGCGCACCTGACGGACATTGAGGCGGTGGTTTCCAGCGATATGTTGCGCGCACGGCAAACGGCTGAGCGCATCGCCGAAAGGGTTGGGGCGCCCCACTTTGTGGAGGGGTTGTTCCGCGAGCGCCGTCGCGCGAGCTTCTTTGTTGGCAAGCGACGAGACGACCCGGCCGCCCAAGAGGCAGACAAGCGTATTCGGGAGAATTTTGGCGTCCCAGGCTTCCGATTTGATGATGAAGAGACTTATGACGATCTCGTGACCCGCGCTGACGAGGCCCTCGCGTGGCTTGCCGGAAGGGAAGAGGGGCGGATGGTGGTTGTGTCCCACGGCTTTTTCCTCCGTTGTCTTGTGGGTAGGGCGTTGTGGGGCGAGCACCTTTCGCCCCATGTTCTTCTTCGTTTTGTGTATGGCACGCGTATTTTTAACACAGGCCTGTCAGAGCTTCTTTGCCAAGAAGGGGAAGAATTCCCCTGGGTGCTGGTTACCTTAAACGATCGGGCTCATTTGGGAGAGTAAGGGGATACATTGCCCCGAGCACACCGTGCTTCGCGTTGGAGGCGTAGTGTGGTATACTACCATCAGTGGTGCCTATGGTGTAACGGTTAGCACAGGGGTTTGTGGAGCCCCTAGTTCCGGTTCGAATCCGGATAGGCACCCAGCAAATTCGCTCATTTCAGCGACCTTTGAGTGTTTTTCGCATCGGACTGTTTCTGAGCGGTGGGTTGGCGCGTGTGTGGCGGGCTCGGGCTATTGTGCGGCTTGCGCAGTGCGCTTTTGGCGGGCGACCGAACAAACAGCGCAATTCGTCTTTTGCCGCTTCCAGAGCGCGTTTGCGCTCGGGAGAAGATTTCGGCCGCCTCCGGTTGATGTAGAAAACCAATATTGAGAGCGCTCTCCGAAATGGTAGCGCTTTACTGCGAGTGGAACGCAACGCGCTTTCCGCAAGGGAGCGCCCGATGCGCGCGGGGTTGTTCCATGAGCACACGTCATGCGCGAGGTCAAGTACGTCGGAAGTTTCCACAACGCGCCGAACCCAATTGGTAGGTTGGGCAGTGTTACTACCTCAGGGTGGGGAAGTGTGTCTGCGCGCCACTGGTGCTAGTATACGCTTGCGTATGCGGTATCTCCACACGATGCTGCGGGTCAGCAACCTTGAAGAATCGTTGCGGTTTTATTGTGGCCTTTTGGGCTTTGAGGAGGTTCGGCGCGTCGAGCGGCCAGAGGGGCGCTATACCTTGGTATTTTTAGTGGCGCCCGAGGATATGCCGCGCGCACGATCGGAAAGCACTCCCTGCATCGAGCTTACTTATAACTGGGACCCGGAAGAGTACGCACAAGGGTGCCGCAACTTTGGCCACCTGGCGTTTGAGGTTGATGACATTTATGCCCTCTGTGAAAAGTTGCGCAACGCGGGAGTGGTGATTAACCGTCCTCCCCGCGACGGGCGCATGGCATTTGTGAAGTCGCCTGACGGCATTTCTGTTGAGCTTCTCCAAAAAGAAACGCCGCTTCCTCCCCGTGAGCCGTGGGTATCACTGCCGAACGAGGGAGTATGGTAGCATAGGGGTATGGACGCAGAGCGTATCCTAGAAATCCTTACTCACACGGATGAGGCCAACAAAGCGCTTTCGCGAGCGGTTGTGGGTGATCCTATTGAGCGCGACGGACTTACCATCGTACCGCTTGCGAGAGTGGTGGCGCGGGGCGGTGTAACAAGAGCCGCGCGCGGAAGTTCTGTTGTTGTCGAGCCGGTGGGTTACTTGGAAATTCGCGACGGGGAAGCGCAATTTGTTCCCATTGTTGCCCCCAATTCGCCCGTTGGCATTTTGGGGGTAGTGCCTTGTCTGGCGGAGGCGTGGGAGCGTTTGCGCAAAAAACGATAAAAGGAGTATGCTGCGCCGATGGTTTTTCTTTACCCAGCAGAGGGAAACTCCCGTGCTTATAGCCGCGGCACTCATTGGGGGCGCTCTTCTCGTTGTGTGGCAGGAGGGGGTGGGGCGGTTTTTCAGCGCGCGTGCGGCGACCATAGAAGAACTGCAAGAGCTTATTCAACGCAAGGAGCAGGAAATTCTCATTCTCCAACGCGAACTGCAGCAGTTGAGAAATTTACTTGTCGAAGCACAGCGGCAAGAGCAAGGCCGAGAAGGGGTCGGTCCGAGCGTCACGGCTTTCGCGCAGTTTACCACTCCGCTCAGCCCGGGAGATTCGGGGGCTGAAGTGCGCCGCCTTCAAGAGCTTTTATACGCATGGGGCTACTATCCCGAAGGTCTCATCACGAGCTACTACGGCTCCCTTACCCAAAAAGCCGTGGAGCGGTTTCAAGCGGCAAAAGAAATCGTGTCGAGCGGTTCCCCTTGGACGACAGGGTACGGTAGGGTAGGACCCGCCACGCTGCGCGCCCTCAACGCGGAGCTTGTCGTGCACGGCGCGCCGGGAGGTTCTTCGCAAACCGCGCCGCTTTCAGCGGCCACCCCTCCTTCTTCCACGGGAAGCGGAGAATCAGGGTATAAGCAATTCGTGCGCCTGCAGACTTCGTCTTTGGGCAACGAAGACACGACTCGCGAATACCTCACGCTCGAGGTTGACAGAGACGCGCCGTCTGACATCGTGATGACGGGGTGGTCGATCGAAAGCGCCGTGACGGGCACGCGCATTATTGTGCCGCTCGCCTCGGCGCTGTTTCGCTTTGGAGGGGCATCGCAAGCAAGTGATCCGATTCGCGTCCCACCCGGCGGACGTCTCGTGATCGTGACGGGCGATGCGCCGATGGCGCAGACGAGCTTTCGCACCAACAAATGCATTGGGTACCTGACGCAGTACTATCAGTTTAATCCTTCGCTTTCGACTGGATCTTGCCCTGATCCGGAAGACGAGTTTGAAGCCCGCGCGGACATCTCGGCGCGCGACCTGGCGTGCGCCGATTATATCAAGCGTCTTTCTTCGTGCCGCGCGCCTGACGCGGCCGCTCTGCCTTCTTCGCTCACGCTTGCGTGCCGCTATTTCATACAAAAAGAACTCAACTACAACGCGTGCGTTGACGCGCACCGCAGCGATGTCGACTTTTGGGGCTATGAATGGCGCCTCTACCTGCGCCGAGCAACGCCCTTGTGGGGCAGGAACAGTGAACGCATTATTGTACGCGACGCTACCGGGCTTTTTGTGGCGGAGTACTCTCGCTAGCGGCTGCGCCTTTTCAAGAAGGTATGGCGCTGAAAGCCGACCAAAAAACCTTAGGAAGTGCCGCACAGGTCTTGCAGGCGCTTGCTTTCCCCGCGCGGCTGCATATTGTTGTTGCGCTTGCGCGGACGCCTCGTGGAATGGTTGCTTCAGATATTGGCGCCATAGTGGGGCTCGCTCCTGCCGCCTTATCGCATCAGCTGCGCCTGTTGGAGCAGGCTGCCATTATTGAAGGGGGGCGCGAGGGCCAGCATATTCGCTACAAACTCGCCCGCACTGGGTTGGCGCGCAAAGCGCGGCGCGTTACGCAACTGTTGTGTGAAGGGAGTAGCCGCGCGCGTCGAGCGCGGCGTTGATGCAGGTATGGAATATGAAGACAGCTTGGCTGTTCTGTGGACAGGTGCGCTGTTTTCCCTTGCGCTGAGCAGACGATGTGGTATACTAATAAAATAATATGGAACACAGTGCTCCTCAGCTCCGTTCTCTTTTTTTGGAACCACGTTTGGCGCGGATGGTGGGTGTCGCGCTTTTCGCGCTTTCGTTGTATCTTGTCGCGCTTTCGCTCAATGCGTTTAAGACTTTCACTATCATAGGCGACGACATTCCGCCGCAAGCGGTATTCACCGTCTCAGGGGAAGGGGAGGTGACGGCTGTCCCGGATACAGCAACATTCTCGTTTGGCGTTGTTGCGGAAGCGTCTGACGCGGCGACGGCGCAAGGGGAAATGACCAAACGGCTCAATACCATTATGACGCAGTTGCGCAGCGAATTTGGATTTACCGACGAAGAACTCACCACCACATCGTACGACCTTCAGCCGCGGTATGAATGGAAAACTGAGTCTCACGCGCCATGCACACCGGCGTTTTGCCCGCCGTCTGAAGGCAAGCGGGAGCTTGTAGGTTTTGAGGCGCACACGAGCGTTCAAGTGAAGACTCAAGATTTCGATAAGGCGCGCAAGGCGCTGGGTTCGCTTGCTTCACTGGGGGCAACCGACATTTCTTCGCTGTCGTTTACCGTAAAGGATCCGCAGGTGCTTGAGGCGCAAGCACGGGAAAAAGCCATCGCGCAAGCGCGGCAGGAAGCGGTTGCTGTTGCTCGCGCACTCGGCGTTTCCTTAGGGAGGGTGGTGAGTTACACCGAAGGTGGGTGGGGAGGCCCCGTGCCATTTGCGCGGGCTGAAGCAGTGAAGGTTCAAGACGAAGGTCCCGTTGAGCCGGACATTTCCCCCGGCGAGACGACCATTCGCAAGCAAGTTTCCATCACCTACGAATTGTACTGAGCCGTGAGGAGGGTGTTTGACCGTTGCGGTAAAGTGCGCTAAGGTGAAGGCGCCCGGGAAGGGGGCCGATGTGTTATGTTTGCGTATCTCCGAGCTGTTCGAGAAGAACTCTCCCATGTGTCGTGGCCGACGCCGCGCGAGACGGTGGTGTACACCGCGCTCGTGATAGCTGTTTCGCTTGCGACCGCCGTGTACCTCGGGCTGTTTGATGCGATTCTTTTGTGGTTCATTGATCGAATCGTGTTTTTCTAACGCTTCTGTGGTTTACTATGGAAGAAAACGAAAAGATGTCCGCGCGAACAACAAGCAAGACTAACGCGCAAGAGGCGCAAGGCGATTGGTATGCCGTCCATACCTATTCAGGCTATGAGCAAGCCGCGGTGCGCAATTTAATGCAGCGCGTTGAGTCGCTGAATGTCGGGCATCTCATTTTTGAGGCGGTTATCCCCACCGAAACGCGCGTTCGGATGAAAGGGGGTAAGCGAGTTGAAGAGCGGGAGCGAATTTATCCGGGGTATATCCTCGTGCGAATGATTCTTACGGAAGAGTCGCAGTTTATCGTGCGCACGACGCCGCGCATTTCCGGGTTTGTGGGGGGGGCGCGCGGCGGGGTGCCAACCCCGCTTTCGCAGAAAGAGGTAGACGCCCTGTTCGCGCGTATACAATCGCAAACAGCCAAACACCACATCGACCTTCATCCCGGCGACACCGTGCAAATCATTGACGGCCCCTTTAAGGATCAAGAAGGACGAGTGGGGGAAGTGGACGAGGAGCGGGGGATGGTGCGCGTTTTGGTACCAATGTTCGGGCGCGACACGCCGGTGGAGCTGGACTACGCTCAAGTGCGCCGCATTTCTTAAGTATTGATTCTTCCGTATGGACTTTTCGGAATACCAAGAGCATGCGCTCGAGACTTTTCTGCAATCCAAAGAGTGGGAATTTGCGGTTCCGTACCTCGTGTTGGGGCTGAACGGTGAAGCTGGGGAAGTTGCGGAAAAAGTGAAGAAGCTGTACCGCGACGCCGGTGGCGTTCTGACGCCAGAGGCGCGCGAAGCGATCGTGAAAGAAATGGGAGATGTGCTGTGGTACCTGGCGGTGTTGGCGCATGTGCTGGAGGTGCCCTTGGAGGAGGTTGCGTGCCAGAACATCGAAAAACTCGCGAGTCGCAAGGAGCGGGGGGCCCTGCGTGGTGAAGGAGACAACCGATAGCGGCGTTGCAAGAGAGCGGAAAATGCGATAAGGTGCAGGCCTATGGCAAAGAAAGTTGTTAAAGAACTCAAACTGCAAATTCCCGCGGGGAAGGCGACGCCCGCGCCGCCTGTTGGACCAGCGTTGGGGCAGGCCGGCGTCAACATCGGCGAGTTTGTTAACCAGTTTAATGAGCGCACACGGGAGTTGGGCGGCACGATCGTCCCGGTGGTGATTCGTGTGTACGAAGACCGATCGTTTGATTTTGAAATGAAGCGCCCGCCGGCAGCACAACTGATCCTCAAGCGGATCGGGAAAGAAAAAGGCGCGAATAAGCCGGGTACGCAAAAAATAGGGAAACTGATCCAGGCGGATCTCGAAGCGATAGCGCAAGAAAAGATGCCGGATTTGGTGGTGAACGACTTGGAAGCGGCGAAAAAGGTAATTGCCGGTTCCGCCCGCTCTATGGGGGTTGAGGTGGAGGAGTAGTACTCTCTTTGAACTTTGAGAAAAAACTGTCTTACCTGTGCCGTGGGTTTTCTTGCTGCGGTTGACTCACTTCTCTGTCGGCCCACAGACGCGGCAGCATCATTTCCGGTTTCCATTGGCGTTTCAGAGCGGCAAGATCATTTGCCGCGGCGTATTTTCCGTTGCGGGCATAATCATCTTTGAGAATAGGGCCCGTTTCAAAAAACACGATTTGCGCGATGCGCCGCCCCACGATGAGCGGGATGGTGTAGTGGCGGGAGTTATTCGTTATTTCCATCGTCCAGCGGTTGATGTAGCCGACATCGCCCCATCCCGCACATTTGCACACCTCAATAAAACTGCGCCCATAGGAAGAGCGCGCTTTCATCATCGTGGTGATGTGGCGGAGTCCACCGATAAATTCTTCCGTGTGCGCGAGAATTGTCTCTCCCGGCTCGAGGAGAATGACTTTGTCGTTGGGGTTAACACCCAACTCCTCAAGATCATACCCCGCGAGCGCTCGCGAAGCTGGTTGGGCGCGATGCGGCTTTGGTCCCCATACGCGCTCGATATGTTTGCGATTGTAAATGTTGTACACAGGCAAGGAGGTGCGCGATTCTCGGTAGTACCACTCTCCTAAGGTTACATCGTAACTTGCGGTTCCAAGGTTGTCGCGGCGAAAAGGAGAAATAACAATATCGCCTGCTTTCAAGGCTTCAAGGATCCGCTGGTCGGAATACGCCATACGCTTCAGGAGTATACGCGCGCACCTGTCTCAACACAAGACCGCCTCTTAGGCGGAGCTATCTTTTGCGTTTGTGCGTTCCTCCGCTTCAGAGAGGCGTTGTTGCCCTCCTTGCGCGGCGACGAAAATATCCTGCTTCCCTCGGGCGACATCAAACCGATCGGGCTGTGCGTCCAAGTGGAGAGTGAGGCCGCACCAAGCGAAGCGCTCTTGGAGGAGCGCGGCTGTTTGCAAGACAAACGCCCGCAGGGTGGGGTGCACAAAACGCGTTGATCGCAACTCGATCAAATACACAAGCGCGCGCAAATCGCCGCGAAGGGAAATAGGAACGCGGTATCCCATTGGAAGGTAATACTGCGCCGTAGGAGGTTCGAGGTTAAGCGCGTGCAATCGTTCCTCCTGCTTTTTGATGAGATCGCGCGCTTCGTCGCGTGCGTCTTGCGGCAATTCTTCAAGATACCACGGGTGAAACCCAAAATGCGGTGTAAGCAAGGGGGGCGCTTGCGTGAGCGCGCGGTGGCGTTGTAAGTCGCGCCACGAGCCAAAATCCAAAAGGCCCTCAATGCGCACGGAGCCCGCAAGCCCAATAATATAGGGAAGATCGCTTTTCGGCGGGCGCTCGCGCAATAAAGCTTCGTGTTCACGCAGAACATTTGAATCGGTGCCGTCGTGGGCTATGGTTGGATATTCGGGCCATTGGGCGGGGGCGAGGTAGTGGTGCGCGCCGCGCATCACTTTTTCGTAGTAGGCTTCCGTGGCTTCGTAGAACTTGCGGGAAAACGAGCTGGGGAACGCCTCAGTGAGGGCATCAAGCGTCGCCTCGGCAATCTCTCGCACCTCGACAAGGGGGTGGTGCCGCAGGGGCAAGAGCGCGTCGGCAAACTGCCGTAGTGTGCCGTGCCACGCGATATTGGTTGCTGTTCCGGCCGGAAGGAAGGCGCGCAAAATGTCAAACGCGCGGGCGGCAACAGCCTTTTCGTAAAGTTTTTCGTCTTCGTCAGGGTTGCGCACAAAGCGCTCGCGTACCCACGCGCGCGTGGGTTCCTGGGAGCGTTGGTAAAAGGAGCGCCAAACTTCTTGGATGTGTTGTGCCTCTTTTGTTCCCGCCGGGTTTATTAACGGCTGGCGAGAAAAGTCGATATAACGCGTTGACGATTCTTGGCCGTTATACAACGGCCAATGTTGGAGCGCTTTTGCGGCCAACATGGAAATGCCTTCAACAAAAACGGTTGCGGACCCCAAGTCGCCGATGGATTTATGGCCGTAGCCAACATAGTAGGTCTCCATAAAGCGGCTCGGGCCTTTTGCCGCGAGTGTCTCCAGGTGCGCCTGAACGCCGCCGGTGGACCGGGAGTGCAAGGCAGCGAGCATAGCCTGCGCCTCAGGAGTAATTGTGGCCCCGGTGTTCAGGACGAGCACACTACCGCCGCTTGATAGGGTCCGCACGGTATGTGGCAAGGGTTTCATGTGGGGTTGAGTATAGCACACTCGTGTTTCGCCTTCTCTTGTCAGCAGTGATATACTGAGCCTATGGCGAAGCGGCGCGGTTTCTTTGTTGTCATAGAGGGGACAGATGGTTCGGGAAAGTCTAGTGTCATCGAAAAACTGAAGTCGCGGTTTGCTGAGGCGCTGTTCACTCGTGAGCCGGGGGGTACGCCGTTTGCGGAGGCGTTGCGAGGAGTGATGTTTGGCGCACCAGGCGCTCAAGACGCGGACGGTTTGACACACCTTCTCCTTCACTATGCCGCGCGGCGCGATCATCTGCTCAAATGCATTGCGCCCGCGCTTGCGGAGGGCAACCTTGTCGTATGTGACCGTTTTGCCGCTTCCTCGTGGGCGTATAATGTGCGGGGCCAGGAGTGCGCCGCGTGCGAGGGGGTGTTTGCGCCATTGCATCAGGCAGCAGTAGGGCAATATGAGCCTGACGCATACATTTGGCTTGACATACCTCCTGAAGTCGCCCACGAGCGCAGGCGTGCCGCGGGTGCGCAAAACCATTTTGATACGCAAGACGCCGCCTTTCAGGAGCGGGTATATGAGGCGTACACAGAGTATTTCACCCAACATTTTTCAGGGAAACTTGTGCGTGTTGACGCCGCGCAATCCTTAGCGACAGTTGTGAGGGAAGTCGCTGAGCGGATTTCGCGTGAGTGGGAGCGGCGGAAAAACGGACTGTAAGTTGAGTGCCAAAAGCGTATGGTGTAACGAGCGCCTCTTTCTCTTTACCCGCTAGCAGTTTCTTTTTGCGTATGGACAATGTGTGTTTGGCTTTTCTTTCACAACAAGACCCAGACATTGCCGATGCGATTGACGGCGAACACCGACGGCAAGCGGAAGGGCTTGAGCTGATTCCGTCGGAAAACTATGTGTCCCGCGCGGTGCGCGAGGCGCTCGCAAGCGAGCTCACGAATAAATATTCTGAAGGGTATCCCGGCAAACGCTACTATGGCGGGCAGGAGTTTACCGACGCAGTGGAGCGACTCGCGATCGAGCGGGCACGGCAGCTGTTTGGCGCGCGATTTGTGAATGTGCAACCGTTGTCGGGGGCGCCAGCCAACCTCGCGGCGTATATGGCGCTTCTCGAGCCTGGCGACACCGTTTTAGGGATGAATCTCGCGCACGGCGGGCACCTCACGCATGGGCACCCTCTGACATTGCCCGCGAAGATTTACCGTTTTGTAAACTACGGCGTCACCGATCGCGACAGTGCGGAGATTGACTACGACGCTCTGCGCGATCTTGCCCTGCGCGAACGCCCCAAACTCATCCTTGCCGGCTTTTCCGCCTACCCTAAGCATCTCCAGTGGAAGCGTTTCAAAGAAATTGCTGACGAAGTCGGCGCTTACACAATGGCTGATGTAGCGCACATTGCTGGATTGATTGTCGCAGGTGTTGAAGAAAACCCGCTTGCCGCAGGATTTGATGTGGTAACAACCACGACCCACAAAACCCTGCGCGGCCCGCGCGGCGGGCTTATCCTCACCAACCGTGAGGATATCGCGGCGGTCGTGGATAAGGCGGTTTTCCCCGGCGTGCAGGGCGGGCCGCACATGAACAACATTGCGGCAAAAGCGGTCGCGTTTCTGGAGGCTCAGCATCCCATGTTTCGCGATTATGCTAGGCAGATTGTGGCGAACGCCCGCGCGATGGCGGAAGTGTTCGCGGCAGAAGGGGTGAGGATGGTTGGTGGTGGAACGGAAAATCACCTCATCCTCGTTGACGCCATGACTTCATTTGGCGTGGGTGGAAAAGAAGCGCAAGACTTGTTGGATGACGCCGGCATCACGCTCAATAAAAACGCGGTGCCGTTTGACGAGCGCAAGCCGATGGATCCTTCGGGTATTCGGCTCGGCACGCCCGCGATGACAACGCGCGGGATGCGGGAAAAGGAGGCGCGGCAGGTGGCCCAATGGATTATTGCGGTTTTGCGCGCGCCACAAGACGCGCAAGTGCGCAAGAAGGTGCGTGAAGAAGTGCGCGCGCTGTGCGCCCAGTTTCCCATTCCAGAGAGGTTTGTGCCCGCCGTTTAGTGCCTCTGCTTTCCGACGATATGGCTTTTTGGGCGGGCATTTCAGCGCGTGTGAGCTCGTTGGAGCCGCTGTTTTCTTGGGGAGCGTTTTTGGGAGGCGTGGTGTGGGACGCACTCACGCTTGATCGGATTGATCGTCCGGGAAGCCAGCTGACGCTCGTCGTGCTGTGGGGAGTGGTTGTTACCTGCTTGCTTCTTATTGTGTTGGTGCGGAGTGAGGGGAAGTGGGCTGAGCGCTTGCGCTGGGCGGCCGCGCTTGGGGCGCAGTTTGGCCTCGGCGGCTTGTTTTCCGCCTTGTCTATCTTTTTCGTGCGGAGCGCAAGCTGGGGCTCGTCCGCCCTCTTTGTGTTCATCATTGTTGCCCTTCTCGTCGCGAACGAATTTTTTCGGGAGCACTACCGCAACCCTGTTCCTCTCTTTACAATGTGGAGCATTGCGACAAGCGCGCTAGCGCTCTTGGTCATTCCCACGGTAGTGGGAGCGGTTTCGCAAACAACGACAATTGCCGCCCTTGGGAGCGCGGCCGCGCTTGGCCTTAGCGTGGGGTGGGTCATTGCGCGGTTGCGTTCATCAGCGACGGGGGGAATGGGGGTTATTGCCGTGGGGGTTCCGTTTGTGCTCTTTGGGCTTTACGCCGCCAACCTCATTCCGCCCGTGCCGCTGGTTGCCAAGGAAGTGGGCATCTACCACCATCTCTGGCGCGATGAGGCGGGATACCATCTCGTGCGTTACGACCAAGGTTGGCGCAATTGGGTGTGGAGGGAGACGAGCGACGAGCTCGTGTCGGTTGCGGACGCTCCGGTGTATTGCTTTAGCGCGGTGTTCGCGCCGGAAGGAGTGAGGACGACTATTTACCACCATTGGCAGAAGCAAGAAGACGCAAGCGGCGCTTGGATCACCCACAGCCGTCTTGCCATTCCCCTTACCGGCGGCAGAGAGGGGGGATATCGCGGCTATTCGTGGGTGCGCCAACTTGATCCTGGCGTTTGGCGTTGCCGCGTGGAAGATGAGCGCGGGAGATCTCTTGGGAGCGCCGAAGTGACGGTGCGGGAAGATCCGATTGACGCGCGCGAAGAAGTTATCCTACGCTAATAGGTGCGTACTGTGTATGACGCTTTTCATGGACCCCGCAATGGCAAAGCGTTGGTCGTGGCGCGAAAAACTCTTGTTTGCGCTGGGGATTCTCGTGCTCATCATCGAGATTGCCCGGCTGGTGGTTACGCTCAACAAACACAAGGAGACAACATATCTACCCGCCGCAACCTCAACCGACGCTGCGACTGAAGATTTGTAGCATGCTTGCCCCTGTAAGGCAAAAGCGTTAGGGTAAGGAGGATTATGGCGTCGTTGCATCCTGATACTCTGCTTGTGCGGTGGAAGGAAATCACCGAGGCATGGGTTGCGATCCCGAGCGTTTCCACGGATACCGCGCGCAAAGCAGACTGCCGCCGCGCGGCGCAGTGGCTTGCTGATTTGCTGTATGACGCCGGCGGAACGGTTGAGCTGCTTGAAGGCTACGGCAACCCCATTGTGCTGGGGCGGGTGGATGTTGGCGCACCCACGACAATCGTGGTGTATGGTCACTATGATGTTCAACCAGCCGCGCGCGAGGAGGGGTGGGAGACGGACCCCTTTGAACTCGTGTATCGGGATGGCAGATATGTCGCGCGCGGCGTGATGGACAACAAGGGGCAGGTTGCCATTCACCTTGCCGCCGCGCTCGCGCTGAAGGAAGCGGGGGAGCTCGCCCACAATATCGTCTTTTTCGTGGAGGGCGACGAGGAGACCGGTTCTCCGCATCTTGCGGAGGCAGTTCAGTCTCTAAGAGAGATTCTGCGGCAGGACGCGATTGTGGTGTCCGACGGAGTGCGGGAGCACAACCTTCCCACGCTCGAGTTGAGTTTTCGCGGAGGATTCAACGCGCGCGTGTGGCTCCGCACGCTTGCGGCGGACCAACACTCGGGAATGATGAGCCGCGTGGTTCCCAACGCGCCTGAGGTGCTTGTGCGTCTGCTGGCGTTCGCGCTGCAAGAAGGGGAGGGAGGGTTATTTGAAATCTTGGCGCGCGATGCGCCCGCGCCTTCGGCGGAGGTGGAAGCGGATCTCGCGGTGCTCCCCTTTGGCAAAGAAGGCATCGCGCGCGCTACGGGAGCGAGAGTGGTGCATCCGAAAAACGCGCAAGAATACGGCCGCTGGGTGGGCCTTGAACCTTCTTTGTCAATCACCACGCTCCGCGCCGGCTACCTTGGTGAAGGCTACCGCAACGCGCTTGCCGCGACTGCCGAGGCAAAAATCAATGTGCGTCTCGCTCCGCAACAGGATCCAGAAGCGGCCGCGGAACGCTTTCGTGAGTGGTGGCGTGAGCGCTTCGCGCAGACAGAGGAAATTGTGGAAGGTGATGTAGCGATCGATGTCCCCTATCGCGGCGTGATGCTGCCGCGCGACAACCCGTGGCTGAACCGCGCAGGGCGCGTGTGGGAAGAGGTGACGGGCCGCGCGCCAGTGCGTACCTACTGTGGGGGCGGCATCCCTGTGGTGACGCTCTTTCACGAGGAGGTGGGTGCGCCGCTGGTGGTGACACCGCTTGCAAGTGAAGGAGGCAACATGCACGGCCCCAATGAAAATGTGAACGAGTTCGTCTTGCGCGAGGGGCTTGCGTGGAGCGCGCGCTGGTTTGGTGCGCGTGAATAGTGTCGGCGGGTGTATGCGTGCGCTGATGGCTCGCGTAGAAAAAGTAGCGCAGGAGGTGGTAGGCGCAACGGGAGGAGGAGACGCGTCCCACGCGCGCGTGACGCTGGCGGAGGATCTTGCCCACGGCGATATGGCGCTCAACCACGCGCTGATTTTGGCGCGCGCTTTGAAAAAGCCGCCGCAGGAGGTGGCGCAAACACTCGCGCGCGCCATTCAGGCATCCTTGGGAGAAGAGGCCAGTGTGGCAGTTGCGGCGCCGGGTTTTGTCAACATCACATTATCGCTACGCGCTCTGCTTGCGTTTGAAAAAGAGGCCCTTCTTAAGCCGCACATGTGGGGCGCGGGCTCCGCGCGCGCCAATCAGCGGGTGGTGGTTGAGTACACACAACCCAACCCCTTCAAGGCATTTCATATCGGCCACTTGATGTCCAACACGATTGGCGAGGCAATCTCGCGCCTCGTTGCCGCGCAGGGCGCGCGTGTTGTGCGCGCCAACTATCAGGGCGATATCGGACCCCATGTCGCAAAAGCAATTTGGGCGTTGTGGCGCTTTCCTCAGGAGTATGATCCGAGCGACGCCGAATCGCTCGGAGAAGCCTACGCGCGCGGCGTGCGCGCGTATGAGGAAGACGCGGTTGCCCGCGAGGAGATCGACACCATCAATCGCCGCCTGTATGCCTTGCTCGGCGGAGAAGCTCCCGCGAGCGAGGAGGAGCGGCTATGGCTTGAGCTGTATCACACAGGCCGCGGTGCGTCGCTTGAGCATTTTGCACGCATTTACGCGCTCTTGAGCACAACTTTTGACGAGTTTTTCTTTGAGAGCGAAGCGGCTCCTATTGGGATTGAGGTAGTGCGCGAAGGGCTCGCGGGCGGCATTTTTTCGCAAAGCGAAGGAGCGGTGGTGTTCCGCGGGGGAGAACGGTGCAGGCCTCCGTTGCACACTCGTGTTTTTCTCACGCGCCACGGCACGCCAACCTATGAGGCAAAGGAGCTTGGGCTCGTGGAATTGAAGCGCCGCCGTTTTGGCGAGTTCGACGAGAACATTACGACCGTTGCCGTGGAACAGGAGAGTTACGGCAAGCTGCTTGCGTGCGTGATTGGACTTGTATGGCCCGAACTTGCCGGAAAGTATCAGTTTGTGGCGCACGGGATGCTCCAGCTTACAACCGGGAAAATGTCTTCGCGCACGGGCAAAGTCATCACGGGCGAGTCGCTGCTTGCCGATTTGCGCAACCGAGCGCGGGAAGTGATGCGGGGGCGCGTTGCCGCCGAGGAGGTGGAATCAACTGCCGACGCCGTTGCGGTTGCCGCGGTGCGCTTTGCGGTTCTACGGCAAAATCGCGGGAAAAATATCCGCTTTGATCCGCAAGCGTCGCTGTCGCTCGTCGGGGATAGTGGGCCATATTTGCAATATACGCACGCGCGCCTTGCGTCGTTGTTTGCGAAAGCGCGCGACTCCGGTTTCCTCTCGGGTGAGGAAGAAAAGGAGGCGCGCGAGCTGAGCGAAGCACTTTCTTTTGAAGAGCTCTCGCCGCACGCGTTGGGGGTGGCGCGCCTTGTCGCGCGCTTTCCTGTGGTAGTGGATCGGGCGCACGAGGAATTGGAGCCTTCCCACCTCGCGCAATATTTGCTTTTGCTTGCCGCCGCGGTGAACCATTGGTACGAAGAAGAGCAAATGGTGCGCGATTCGCGGGAAGTAACCCTTCCGCGTCTTGCGCACCTCGCGGCCGCGAAGGTAACGCTCAAGCGAGGATTGGAGCTGCTGGGTATTCGTCCTTTGGAGGCGATGTGAGATGTGGATCCCCAAGGGGGCGGTGGCGGACGCCACTTTTGATGATGCAAAACCCAAGGGGTGTGGGTAGGTAACAAATTATTCAAGTTATTTATGTCAAACTAAAAGTGTGTTATGCCTTTCTCTCCCGAGTTTTCTCAACCCAACTCTTTGGAAAGTGATCCTCAGCGAGAAAGTCTCCTTTATTCTTTTCTCGTGGGGCAACTACAGGCAGGGTTGTCACTCGATGAGATCAGGACAGCGTATGAAATGGCGCTTGCGAGAGAAACAGAGGATTCCACTCATCCAAAGATTCTTGCTGCGGCGCAATCTTATGTAGCGTTAATTACGGAACACAATTTGCCCGACAACGCCTTGGTTCGGTACCTGGAACGATGGAATGGTTTGGTTGGGCTTTGTCGGGATTTCCCACTGACTTTGGAAGGTGATAGTGCACACATATCTACACGGGGAACACTCGTAGATATTACTTCGCATGCTCGCGATGGCACACTCATGTTCTATCTTAGGCGGGGGGAGCGGGATCTTTATTCCGCGACGATAGAGTTACATTGGAAAGACATTAACACTATTTCCCATCTAAGCAAATTGTTTTTGAAAGCAGAGATATTGTTAGATGAGTATCCTGGGTCAACAATTGAGGTCGCTTTTGATCCGAGCGATTGAAGCCGCTGCGGTGTG
Organism: Candidatus Parcubacteria bacterium; assembly: GCA_003694545.1. Taxonomy (GTDB): domain Bacteria; phylum Patescibacteriota; class Minisyncoccia; order Phycocordibacterales; family UBA12088; genus J119. Next base: position 21,489 of record RFKD01000040.1, read on the forward strand.
GTTGATGTAAAATCAGAAGGCCTCAACTTGTATCGTTTGCTGAAGGTGCTAGGATACGGCTTGTATGGCGCATCCGGAAAACCAGCGAGAGGGTGCACAATCGTCTCTCTTCGCGTCCTACTACGGCAGTGAGCCGCTTTCAGATCGGGCACGGCGGGAAGAAGCCATCCTCGCGCAATGGCGCGAAACCAACGCGTTTGACCGTTCGCTCCAAAAGCCGGCGCCGCAAGGCGAATTCGTGTTTTACGAAGGGCCACCAACCGCAAACGGCCGCCCCGGCATTCACCACTTGGTGGCGCGGGCGTTTAAAGACCTCATTCCTCGCTACAAAACAATGCGCGGATACTATGTGCGTCGCAAAGCCGGATGGGACACGCACGGTTTACCGGTGGAAGTAGAAGTGGAAAAAAAGCTCGGCTTCAAAACCAAGCGCGAGGTGGAAGCGTTTGGCATCGAGCGGTTCAATGAGCTGTGCAAACAAAGCGTGTGGGAATACGCGCGCGAGTGGGAGCGCTTCACGGAGCGCATTGGCTACTGGATCGATTTAGACAACGCATATGTCACCTACCACCCGGAATACATAGCAACCCTTTGGTGGATCGTGGCGCAGCTCCACAAGCGCGATCTCCTGTATCGCGACTACAAGGTGGTGCCGTGGTGTCCCCGATGTGGCACGCCGCTGTCGTCGCACGAGCTCGCGCAAGAGTACCGTGAGGTGGAAGATTGGGCGCTGTATGTACGCTTTGCGCTTGAGGGGAAGGAAAACGAATATCTCCTCGCGTGGACCACGACGCCCTGGACTCTGCCGGGCAATATCGCTTTGGCGGCGCATCCCGAACTGTCCTACGTGAAGGTGCGTGCGAAAGGCGGTGCGGCGTATTGGCTTGCCAAAGATCGCGTTGGCGCGATTTTTGGCGAAGAGGCGGTTGTTGAAGAAGAACAACCGGGGACCCAGCTTGTGGGCTGGCGGTATCGGCCGTTGTGGCAGGGAGTACCTTTCTTGTGGAGCGAAGAAGAGCAAGCGCGGGCTTTGCAGGTATATCCTGCCGAGTTTGTGAGCGCTGAAGAGGGAACCGGCATCGTGCATACTGCCGTGATGTACGGGCAGGAAGACTACGAGCTTGGCGAGCGCTACCAACTCCCCAAGCGCCACCTCGTTGCGGAAGACGGCACCTTTATTCCCGAAGAAGCGCTGGGGGCGCTTGGAGGGAAGTATGTTAAGGATCCCGAGACAGAAACGCTGATTGAAGAACACCTCAACAAGACAGGCGCGCTCTTTCGCGGCGAAACCATCACGCACGCCTACCCGTTTTGCTGGCGTTGCAAACAGCGCGTTTTGTACTACGCGCACACCTCGTGGTTCGTGCGAATGAGCGCGCTGCGCGAGGAGCTTTTGAAGGAAAACCAAACTATTCACTGGGAGCCGGAACATTTGCGCGACGGCCGTTTTGGAGAATGGCTTGTGAATGTGAAAGATTGGGCGATAAGCCGCAACCGGTTTTGGGCAACACCGCTTCCCGTGTGGGAAAGTCCGACGGGAACCCGTGTTGTTGTCGACAGTATCGCCACCTTGCGGAACCTCACCCCGTCGCGGGGCAACCGTTTTTGGCTCATGCGGCATGGGGAAGCCCTTTCCAACGCGGGTGGCTTTGTGGACGACGGGCGTGATCCGAATAACAGTCTTACGGGCGAGGGGCGCGAGGCGGTACGGCAAGCCGCGCGAGCACTCAAAGAACAGGGGATTACCGTTATCTACACCTCCCCCGTGCGTCGCGCGCGGGAAACTGCGGAAGTAGTCCGCCAAGAACTCGGTTTGCCGCAAGAGGCGGTGCGTGTTGATGAGCGTCTGCGGGAAATTGGAGTTGGCGAATTGCAAGGGCAACCACTTGAAAAATGGCACGAAGTCATGGGGCCGCCTCGCGCGCGGTTTGCAGCGCCGCCCGCGGGCGCTGAGCCGTGGGAAGCAGTGCGCCAGCGCACGGCACAAGCCTTGTTTGCCATTAATGAGGCGCACGAGGGGGAACGGGTGCTCATCGTCTCGCACCAAACACCGCTGGCATTGCTCACAGCGGCGTTTGACGCGCGCGGGGCGGAGTGGACCAAGCGCAACTACGAGAAGCTCCCATTGCTGCATCCGGCAGAAGTATTGGAAAAAGGAGAATTTCGCCCCTATCCTCACAACCCCCAATGGGAGGTGGACCTCCATCGCCCCTATGTTGATGAGTGGACCTTGGTTGCGCCCGATGGCTCGCGCTTAAAGCGAGTAGAAGAGGTGATGGATGTGTGGTTTGACTCGGGGGCGATGCCGCTTGCGCAAGACTACTATCCGTTTGAAAACCGACAGTGGGTTGATGGCCCCGGCTATCCCGCCGACTATATTTGCGAAGGGGTTGACCAAACGCGCGGCTGGTTTTACACCTTGCACGCGATTGGTGTTGCGCTCGGCAGAGGAAAAGCGTATCGCAGTGTGATTAGCGTAGGCCATATTCTCGATAAGGAAGGGAAGAAAATGTCCAAATCGCTTGGCAACATCGTTGACCCATGGCAAATGATGGCGCGCTACGGGGTGGATGTGGTGCGAATGTACATGTACAGCATCAATCAGCCGGGTATGCCCAAACTTTTTGACGAAGCGCACCTCAAGGAACTCGAGCGCAACTTCTTTAACCTTGTTGAAAACACGCTCAATTTCTATACCCTTTACCGTCACCCCAACGACGATGGAAAATCGCCTCCCGGAGAGCCACACATTCTCGACGTGTGGCTGGCATCACGCACGAGCGCCTTGGAGGCGCGCGTGCGCGCCTTGCTGGATGACTATAAGGTTTTTGAGGCGGCACGCGAATTGCTCTCATTCGCCGAGGATCTTTCTCGCTGGTATGTGCGTCGCTCCCGCACTCGTATGCGCGGTCTTACGGGCGAGGAGGACCATCAAGCCGCTTCTCGCGCGTTACGAGAAGCCTTGCGCGCCTTTGCACAAATTGTGGCGCCCTTCACACCCTTTCTTGCCGAACACTTTTTTGCCGCTGTGCGCTTGGCGGATGACCCTACCAGCGTCCATGTGACGAATTGGCCGCAGTTAGCGCCCCCTGATACGACGCTCCTTGAGCGAATGGATAAGGCACGCGCTATTGTTTCCGAGGCGTTGCGCCAGCGCGACCAAGCCGGAATCCGTGTGCGCCAACCTCTCGCAAAGATCGTGCTGAGTGAAGACCCAATGGGGATCGCAACAAATGAAGCATTGGCGCGCGAAGTGTGCGAGGAGGTGAATGTGCTTGCGCTTGAGGTAAACCCAGACGCTTCGGGAGCGGTAGCGCTCGACACGACGATCACGGACGAGCTGCGCACGATGGGGTGGGTACGGGAAGCGCAGCGCCTCATTCAAGAAGCGCGCAAGAAAGCAGGTATGACCCCTAAAGAAGAGGCGAATGTTGTGCTTGCCGCCGCGCCGCAAGCGCAAGGCGCGCTTGCGGCGCGGCGCGATACCCTCGCGCGTGCAGTCCGTGCGCGCGAGCTCAACATCACGCAAGATGAGTCTCTTGCGCAGTGTGACCCGCCTGTGCGCGTGGTTGCTATCAAGACGGCGTGAGGCGGGTATGTACCATATCTACCACACACGCGGGCTTGTTATTGAGCGGGTTCAGCGGGGGGAGCAAGACCTTGTCGTGAGTATCCTCACCGACGATCCAATGCTTGGCCTCGTTCGCGCTTGGGCAACGAGCGGGGCGAGTGCTTTTTCACGAATGCGCGCGGCGCTTGAACCTCTCACGGAAGGGCAATACGCGTTCGTGCGCGGCAGGTTTCAATGGCGCCTTATCGGCGCGCAAGCAAAGAGGTGGCTTGCGCCGCAAGTGGTGTGCAGAGCAAACCATCGGATTGTCGGCCCTTTCGCGCGGTTCCTCATGGAAATTATGCCTTCTGAAGGAATGGTTCCCCCAGAGGTAGTTCATACTGCGCGCGATCTGGTGGTGAGCGCCGCCCGTGCTAACGCGTTGCCGCTGGAGGCCCTTCATCAGGCTGTGGCGCGCGTGCTTCACGCCTTGGGGTACCTGCCCAGCCCCAGGCCCGCGCGGCAAGAGCAGGTCGCAAGCGCGCTGTGGGCGGCGGGTATCCCTCATGCGGTATACTACCTTTATGGCAGACCCGCTACCGCCAAGAGACAATTCGTCTTTGGATCGTAACCAAAGCAAGGCGCCGTTTTGGCGCTTCGGGAGCCGTTCGCGCATTAAGGCTGTCGACACGCTTTTGCACGGGCGGGGTGAAGACGCGGCTGAGAATGTCCAAGCGGTCCGTCATCACCGCCTCCATCCGCACAGCGCGCTGTATGAAGACGCTCCGACAGTGTGGCGCGAGCCGCAGTCACAACCATCTCTTTCTGCGCGCGCAATAGATGAACCTCACGCACACGCTCGCGCGGCATCTCATGGTTGGGTATGGGCGCTGTTTCTCGGCTCACTGCTTTTTTTCCTGGGCGTTGCCGCCTTTTCATTGTATGTGTGGCTGGGGGACCGCAACGCGGTTTCCGTGCGCAATGTAGCGCTGTCTTTCGATGGTCCGCTGACCACCGGAGGCGGCGAAGAAGCCCTGTTTACCCTCACCCTGCGCAATCAAAATCCCATGGACCTCAAGAATGCCGTTTTGACAGTGGAGTATCCCGACGGAACGCGCAAACCGGGGGACATCGCGACTCCTCTGCGCACCCAACGCATCCCCTTGGGCGATGTGAAGCCAGGGGATGAACGCGTCCAGCAACTGCGCTTGCTGTTTTTTGGTAATCAGAACGAGGTGAAAGAATTCCGCGCTCGGGTGGAGTATACCATTGAGGGGTCGCGGGCAACCTATGTGAAGGAAGCGTCATACACCACCACACTCACTTCGTCTCCTATTATTGTGAGGATGAGCGCGGTCTCAGAAGTAGTAAGCGGGCAGATAAGCGAATTTTTGGTGGAAGTGGTGAACAATAGCGAGCAAACGCTCCGCAATTTGCTTGCGGAAGTGCAATTACCGCCGTCGGTGCGTTTTGTGGGAGCGGAACCATCGCCGGGCACGGGAGCCAGTCTGTGGCGCATCGCCCAATTGCCCCCGCAAGCCATTTTTCCCATTCGCCTGACGTTGTTGCCAACAGGGACGGAAGGGGAAGTGCGCACATTCCGCGTTACCGTCGGGGAAGAACACCCAGATGCGCCGGGAACTATTGTAGCGGCGTTTGGCTCTCTTTTGTGGGAGGTGCGCCTCTCAAGCCCATTTGTGCGCCTTGCGGTTGAGGTAAACGGGCAGAAAGACGAAACCGTTTCCGTTCCCGCGGGGTCGCCAGCCGCGTTTAACATCACCTATCACAACACACTGCCCGTGTCGGTGTATGACCTTGTCATTGAGGCGCGGCTGAGAGGGGAGGGGTTTGATAAGTTCTCGGTTGAGCCGGAGGGGCAGGGCTTTTACGATTCAACGCAAAATATTGTGCGCTGGCATCCGCGCGATCTGCCGGTCTTGCGCGAAATCCAGCCGGGCGGAAGCGGTTCCGTGGCGTTTACCATCACCACATTGCCGCCGACGCGTATTACAACGCGCGCGCCAAGGTTTTTCGTAGCGATCCACGCGCAGGCGCGGCGCGTTCTCGAGACACAAGTGCCGGAGACATTGGAAGCCGCTGTTGAGCGCGAAGTACGCCTGGCGACCACGCCGCAACTTATGCAGTTCACGCGCTACTCGGACGGTCCGTTTACGAACACGGGCCCCATACCTCCTAAAGTTGACGAGCGCACCACCTACACCATCACCTGGCGCGTCGTTAATCCGCTCAATGATTTGCGCAAGGTGCGCCTTTCGGCGCGGCTTCCGTCGTATGTGGAGTGGACGGGGAACATCTATCCCGCCGACGCCTCAATTCGCTTTAATCCGGTAAGCGGTGAAGTTGTGTGGGAAGCGGAAACTATACCGGCGGGCTCCGGCGTTAACCGTCCGGCCCGAGAAGTTTCATTCCAAGTTGCCATTCGGCCTGGAGCCTCACAAGTCGGCAACGCGCCTTTGTTGGTGAGCGAAGTCGCTGGCGAAGCGACCGACGCGTTCACGCAGTCGGTCATTCCCCTCAGTGCGCCGCCCGCGACGACGGAGCTGAAACTGGATCCTGCCTACTCGCGCACCGAAGGTTCAAAGGTTGGGAAAGTGGTGCCGTGAAGGCGCGAGTGATTGTCTTGGGGAGAAAATCTGTTAGTATGGCGGAATATGGAGGTCGGCCTCGACACGCTTGTTGCGCTTGCAAAGCGCCGCGGTTTTATTTTTCCCGGCTCGGAGCTCTACGGCGGCCTTGCGGGGACATGGGATTACGGCCCTTTGGGGGCGCTCCTTAAGCACAACATCGTGCGGCTGTGGTGGCAGTATTGCGTGTGGGAGCGGGAGGATATGGTTGCGCTGGACTCAGCAATTTTAATGAATCCTCGCGTGTGGGAAGCGAGTGGCCATGTTGAGACCTTCACGGATCCGTTGGTGGAATGCGAGAAATGCAAAGGGAGGTTTCGGGCTGATAAACTCGACGACCCCACGCGTTGCCCTGAGTGTGGGGGCGCGCTTGGGGAACCGCGAGCCTTTCACCTGATGATTGAGGCAAAGGTTGGCGTATTGGACGACGGAAGCGGCAAGGTGTTCTTGCGGCCGGAAACCGCGCAGGGTATTTTTGTAAACTTCAAAAATATTGTGGACACAATGCACCCAAAATTACCTTTCGGGGTCGCGCAGGTGGGAAGGGCGTTTCGTAATGAAATTTCCCCGCGCGATTTTCTCTTCCGCGCGCGGGAGTTTGAGCAAATGGAGATCGAATATTTCGTGCGGCCGGACGGCTGGGAAGCGGCATTTGAGGTATGGCTCCGCACGGTCCGCTCATTTTTGGAGCGTGTTGGGATCGATATGGAGCGCGTGGTGGAAGAAGAAATTCCTCCCCAAGAGCGGGCGCACTACTCTTCCCGCACGGTTGATTTCAACTTCCGTTATCCGTTTGGTCTTGATGAGCTGTTAGGCTTGGCATATCGCGGCGACTACGATTTGCGGCGGCACAGCGAATACAGCGGTGTTGACTTGCGCTATCGCGAGCCCGGCGTGGAGCCGTTTTTTCCTCATGTGATTGAGCCGTCGTTTGGGCTTGACCGCCTCGTGCTTGCTGTGCTTCTCTCCGCGTATGACGAAGATGAAGTGGGGGAGGGGAAGCGTGTTGTCCTGCGCTTGAAGCCGGAAGTCGCGCCGTATCGCGTTGCTGTCTTTCCACTCCTGCGTAATAAGCCGCAGTTGGTGCAAAAAGCGCACGAGGTTTTTCGCGAGCTGCGCGCCCACCACCCTTCTGTTGTGTTTGATGACAACGGTAACATCGGCAAGCGCTACCGCCGACAGGATGAAATTGGTACCCCGTGGTGCGTCACCGTAGATTTCCAATCGTTAGATGATGGCACTGTGACGGTGCGCAACCGAGATACAGCCGAGCAAGACCGTGTTCCTATTGATGAGCTTCCTGAGGCTGTCGGGCTTGTTGGCTCGTGAGCGCCTTGCGGCGTGCTACACTATCCGTATGCCGCAGCGTGCTCGCCCTGTCTCTCTTACAATAGCTCCCAGCACGATTGCGCTTTTCGTGGCAGTTGGCTTGGGCCTGTGGGCGCTGTGGCTTTTGCGCGATGTAGTACTTATCGTCTTGACTTCCATTGTGCTTGCGAGCGCAATCTCCCCTGCGGTTGCCCGCCTTGAGGCAATGCGCCTTCCGAGAGCGTTGGCGGTCCTTATGGTATATCTCGGGTTTTTTGGTGTGCTTGGGCTTGCGGGCGTGTATCTCCTTCCTTTGGTTTTCCGCGATATCGCGAGTTTGCTTGCGGTGTGGCCGCAGTATGTGGCCGGCTGGGGAGATTTTGCTATTGTTTCGGCAGGTGAGGCCGCCTCTTCCATCTCGCAGTTGGAAAGCGTTGTGCGCGAGTTAGGGCAAAACGCCTCGGCTTCGCCAGCAGGCGTTGTGGAGGTACTTTCTGCCGCCTTTGGAGGATTGCTCAGTTTTGTGCTCATCGTTGTGTTTTCTTTTTATTTTGCCGTTGAGGAGCGGGGGTTGAATGATTTTATTTCTCTGCTAGCGCCTCCCGAATGGCGCGACCGCGTTTTGCGTATTTGGGCGCGCAGTCAGCGCAAAATGGGCCAGTGGCTACAGGGCCAGCTCGTGCTGGTGGTGCTAGTTGCAACGATCACCTACCTTCTGTTGGCAATTTTTGGGGTGCGGCACGCGCTTGCGCTTGCCTTGCTCGCGGGCATTTTAGAGATCATTCCCATATTTGGCCCCATTCTTGCTGCTGTGCCCGCGGTGGGACTTGCGTATCTCGATGGAGGTGTGCCTCTAGCGCTCACTATTGGCGCGGGGTATCTCCTCATTCAGCAGTTTGAAAACCACCTCATTTACCCGTTGGTGGTAACAAAGGTGGTGGGGGTGCCTCCTATTCTCGTGATTCTCGCCCTTGTGGTGGGGGCTCAGCTTGCCGGTTTTTTGGGTATTGTGCTTGCGGTACCGGTTGCCGCGGCGCTCCAAGAAGGCCTTGCGGAACTGCGGCGCCTTCGTTCAGCGGGACTCGCGCAACAGCAGCGCGCTGCGGCATAGCGTATGGCGGCTTTGACCGAGGTGGTGTCGTGGATTCAGACAGTTGGGACCGTCGTGGTTGAGCATTTTACGGCGCGTCCATACGACGCGCTGTTTGTTATTGTGGGGCTTGTGGTTATCTTAGTTGTGGTGCATCTTCTCTCGGGGGTGTTGAAGGTGGCGGTGTACATGCTCGTCGTTGTCGTGTTGGCGCTTGCGGCGGCGTGGTTTTTGCGAGAGTTGGAGTGGTGGCAGATGGGAGCGGTGACACTTCCTTTTCATTGAAAAACCGCGCGAACGGCCGGGAGCGCTCTCTCTCTCGGTGAGCGCGGTAGCTGAAGCTTGACTCAACGAACATCTTTACAGGCCCTGTTATGGCCCAGCCTGTCAAAGTTTATCCACAAGCGCCACGTGTAGGGGCGCGGCGCGCTTGTTACACTTTCTCTCAGCAACACTCAAGCAGCTATGGATCCCGATCAATTCCGCGAACAATCAGAAACCTGGTTTTCCTTCCTTAAAGGGTTTGTTGACGGCTTTATCGTCCCGATCGGCAAGACGATTGCCGACTTTGGGCAATTTCTCTTCAACCATCCGGCCTGGACCATAGCGCTGATTATTGGCTCGATTGCCCTTGGGCTCCTTATCAAATACGCGTGGAAGGTGGGGTTGGTTGTTTTGGGAGTGGTTCTGTTGCTTGGGGTGGGATGGGCCGCGATGACGAAAGGGGGATGGGGGGAAGCCTTCGGCAACTTACTGCCCGCAGGTTTCTTCCATGACGGAGACAAATACACGGCTTCTCGCGTTGCTGAGCGCCTCCTTTCCTCGCTGGAGGAAAACGAGGCGGGGCGCATTAGCGTTGAGAGGAATACGCTGGTGCTCCGGCTGGATGCGAACGCGCTGGAAGTTTCCAAAGGGGAATCGATTGCTGACACCTTTGGGGTGGACACGTTGGTGGTCCGCTTTGTTTTGCCGAAGAACCCCAACAACGGAGAAGCAAGCCTCGAAGTGGGTACCGCGTTCAACCCGTTGGCGTTTCGGATTCTTTCGGCCCGTTGGGAGGACAACTTACCAATGGCGCGAATCCCCTTCATTTCTATCGCGCACGCCCAGCAATCTGGTTCTAACATCTACCCGAGCGTTTGGTGGCAAGACTTGGGTTTTGTGGAGCTCCAAAACGCGGAGTGTAAATTAGGAGAAGTGGCAAAAGACCGGTATATTTTTTGCAAGCTACCTCCGGGACTGGAGGTAGTTATGGTCGTCGGTGAAATTTTTGATATCATATTCGGACGAAAAGGCGACCCGCAGGAGGAGCAACCAAGCAAGGAAGATGTTGCTTTTGTTGGGAAAGCAACCTACCTCGAATGCGTTTTTCCGCAAGAGTGGGTGGACAAAATTATTGAGGCAAAAAAGCGCGATAATCTGTGCGCGAGAGACCCTGATCGTATGGAATGCGCTCACTGGGACGGTGGCGCATATGAAAAGTTACTGCAGGAGGCGCGAGCTTCGGTTCCTAAGAACAGTTTCCGTTGCTCCACCCGCGTTGAAGGGATTACCCATGTCGGCATAAAGGGAAAGGTGTTGAATTACGCGATGAGCAGGGTGCGCGATGAAATACTGGGGCGAATGGTGCCCACTTCTTCTTCGCTTCTCCCCGCTGATCCTCTCGGCATGGTTGTTGGCTTGCTGTTTGATATGACGGTGTGTCAGATGTCAAAAGCTGCTTGGGGTGAGACTCTGCCGCGGCCGTATGTTCAATTTCAGCTCAATCAATGCATTGCCGACGCCGCGGAAGCACAAACTCCGTTGCTCGTTACCTTTTTACGACTGCTGGAGGATTGGCAAAAGGGAGAAGAGGATCAATAAGGAAGCAAGACGAAGGGGTATCTTGGAGCGCTCTTATTTCAACAACTGCTGATCGTAGGTGTGTTATAGTGCGTTGTGATGCCGCTGGAGTCACGACGATACCTCACCACCACCCTCCCGTATGTCAACAGCGAGCCGCATTTGGGGCACGCGCTTGAATTTACGCAAGCCGACGCGCTCGCGCGGTTTTGGCGGGCGCAGGGTTGGGAAGTGTTTTTCAATGTGGGCACCGACGAGCATGGGCAAAAAATCTACCAAAAGGCGCTTGAGGCAGGCGAAGACCCGCAAGTGTATGTCGATCGCTACGCCGAGCGGTTTGAGGAGCTTTGCCGCACTCTGGGGATAAGCTACACGCGCTTTATCCGCACAACGGACCCTCAGCACACAGCTGCCGCGCAGGAGTTTTGGCGGCGCTGTGAAGCCGCGGGCGACATTTACAAAGCGGTGTATCAGACGAAATACTGCGTTGGTTGCGAGCTTGAGAAGACCGACTCGGAGCTCGTTGACGGGCGCTGCCCCTTGCATCCGAACATTGAGCTCGAGGAGCGGGAGGAAGAAAACTACTTCTTTCGCTTTTCCCGCTACCAAGAGCCTCTGTTGCGCTTGTACGGAGAGCGAGCGGATTTTGTGGTTCCCGACGAGCGGCTTCGGGAAGTGCGCGCGTTCGTGGAGCGGGGTTTGAAAGATTTTTCTATTTCCCGCTTACGCGAGAAAATGCCGTGGGGCATTCCCGTGCCAGGCGACCCGACGCATGTGATGTATGTGTGGTTTGACGCCTTGGTGAACTACCTCTCCGCCATCGGCTGGCCGGACGACCCGGCGTGGGAGACATGGTGGCCCGTTATCCAACTTGCGGGGAAAGACAACCTTCGCCAACAGGCGGCAATGTGGCAGGCGATGCTCTTGTCGGCAGGCGTCGAGCCTTCCCGCCAAATCATCATCCACGGCTTCATTACTTCGCAGGGGCAAAAGATGTCCAAAACGGTGGGGAATGTCATTTCTCCCTTGGAAATTATTGATGCCTACGGCGTTGAAGCCTTGCGCTACTTCCTCTTGCGCCACACGCATCCGTTTGAAGACACCGACATAACGCGTGAACGGCTTGCTGAGTGGTATGAGGCGCACCTTGCCAACGGGCTTGGCAACACGGTGGCGCGTGTGGCAGCTCTTGCGGAAAAACATCTTCCCGATTGGCGGCCTCGAGACGAACACCCTCCTTGCCCGCCAAAACTCGCTGACGCCATGGAGCGCTACCACTACGCCGACGCGATGGACGCGTTGTGGGAGGAATTAGCCTTCATTGACGAGGATATGGCGAAGCACCGCACCTACGAGCTCGTGCGCGCCCAACCGGAGGAAGGGCGCGCGCGTCTTGCGGAGTATCTTGAGCGTTTGTGGCTCTTGGCGATGTGGCTCTCGCCGTTTATGCCCCAGACGGCCGCGACGATTCGCGACGCCCTAGCGCCACCGCGGCGCACAGCTCCTTTGTTCCCACGCGGGAAAAACGCCGGCTCTTCAACAAAAGGCAGGGTATGAGTGGGCGGCACTACTTGGTGGACGCGCATTGCCATCTCGATGATCCACAGTTTGACGCAGATCGGCGGGAGGTTATTCGCCGAGCGTGGGAAGTGGGAGTCGGGATGGTCAGTGTGGGAACGAACGCCGCTTCCAGCAGGCGCGCGGTTGCGCTAGCCGAGGAGCACGAAAGCGTATGGGCGTGCGTCGGGGTGCACCCTGAAGAGATAGCGGAACATCAAGAGGGAGGCGAAAGCGGTGAAAGCGCAATGGAGCATATTGCGGCACTTGCGGAGCGTTCGTCGGTGGTGGCGGTGGGGGAGTGCGGGTTTGATTACGCGCGTGTGCCCCGGGAAGAAGCGCGCCAAAAGCAACTGCCGCTGTTTGAAGCGCACATCGCCCTTGCGGTGAAGTTCAACAAACCCTTAATGCTCCATATTCGGCCGAGCACGCGCGGCGCGTCGGACGCGTACGAGGACATCTTGGATGTTCTTACGGCTTGGAAAGCGTCCTGCCCGAACCTGCGCGGCAACGCGCACTTTTTTGCCGCGGACGCGCCGACGGCGCACCGCTTTTTCGACCTTGATTTTACCGTGTCGTTCACTGGCGTTCTCACTTTTGTCCGCGACTACCAAGAAGTCGCCCGGACGCTGCCGCGCGAGCGCGTGCTCGTGGAGACCGACGCGCCGTATGTGGCGCCCGCGCCGCACCGCGGCGCGCGCAACGAGCCGCAGTTCGTAAGAGAAGTGGCACGGACGCTTGCCCGCTTGTGGGGGATGAGGGAAGCCGATACCGCTTGGCAGCTCCTGCATAACACGCGGGTGTTGTTCGGTGTCCCTGCCGACTCGGAGCCTTGAGGTGACAAGCGGATAATCCTAGACGAACAGCGGAGCTTGTGGTATTGTGCCGTTTGGCGGCCTCGCAAGGGCCGCCAAACGATTATCCGTTCATAAACCAGCATTATTATGGCAAAAAACCACGAAGACGAGGGGCGCCGCACCACCTATGAAGTCGGCTATCACCTCGTACCGACGCTCGATGATGAAGCTCGAGCGCTTCGTGTGAAGGAGATCAAGGAGCTCATAGCCTCTCACGGAGGAGAAGTCCTCTTTGAAGGAGAGTCCGTCCCTATTGCGCTTGCCTACACAATACGCAAGCCCGTCGGCGGGGGAGGCCGTTATGTGAAATACGACCAAGCCTTTTTCGGCTGGGTGAAGTTTTCCGCTTCCCCGGAGGGAGCTTCCGCCATCAAGGAATCGCTCCGATCTTTCAGCGACATTATTCGCTTCATTCTCGTCAAAACGATTCCCACGGACTTCATGCCGACCCCGCCCAAGGTGGTGCGCGATCGCAAGCCCGTAAAGCCCAAGGGGGTTGGTGCTGCCGGCGCTATGGGGGAGGATGAAGAAGTCTCCGAGGAAGAACTGGACAAGGCGGTTGAAGAACTTTTGGGGGATGACGAGGAGGAAGACAGCGAGGCGCGCGTCCAATAGCGTGCCTCGCTCGCGGGCGCGCCTGGCGCCCAACGGCGAGTGTGCTACAATACAGCTATGTATCTCAACAAGGCGTTTCTCATCGGCAACCTTACGCGCGACCCGGAGGAGCGCGCCCTTCCTTCAGGGACCAAGGTGGTTTCGTTTGGCATCGCAACCAACCGCCGCTATAAGGACGCCTCCGGAGCGTGGCAGGAAGCCACCGATTACCACAACATCGTGGTGTTTGGGCGACAGGCTGAATCTTGCGCCCAATACCTCAAGAAAGGGGATATGGTGTTCGTGGAGGGGCGTTTGCAGACTCGCTCTTGGGATCGCGACGGGCAAAAGCAGTACCGCACGGAGATTGTTGCTGATCGCGTGCAGTTTGGCCCCAAGGGGGCTGGCGGCGCCCGAGGCAAACCTCAAGACGCCGAGCCGCATTCTCAAGAAGTCGCGCCTTCGATTGAAGATGAGATTGATCCCGAAGACATTCCCTTTTAGGCTGAGCCCGCCCAATTTCCATTACCAGAGTTAAACCGCAGACAACCAAAAGCATATGGCACGCACACAACGACATGGCTACGCCCACATCGATTACAAAGATGTCGTCTTACTGAAACGCCACCTTGACCCTCACGGCCGCATTCGTTCGCGTCGCGTGACGGGCCTTACCGGAAAGTCGCAACGAATGCTCGCCCGCGCGGTTAAGAACGCGCGGTACATGGGGCTCATTCCTTATATCCAGCGTTAGAGAGGATTTTCTCTTGAACACCCTCACAGCAGCCGCAAGCGGCTGCTGTGAGGGTTGGCAGTTCAACAATGAAACATATCATTTTCCTTGGTGCAGGTGGCGAAGGCGCAAAGCGTTTTGCTTAAATACTCTTTTCGTGCGTAGCGTGTCAACCAAGCGAATTTTACCGAGTTTTCTTGTTGATGCCTCAAATGATTAGCGTGCTTTTTCTACGCGCTCCACATATTCTCCCGTTTGCGTGTTGACCCGCACCACATCGCCCACTTCGATGAACATCGGCACGACAACTTCTGCGCCACTTTCCAACTTGGCGGGCTTTGATCCTCCTTGGGCCGTGTTCCCGCGCACATTGGGTGGTGTCTCCACTACCACAAGCTCCACCTTAATCGGGAGCTCCACGCCGATGATCGTGTCGTTGTAGACAAGTAGGGTGGCAGTCATTCCTGGGACAAGGTAGCGTTGCGCCTCGCCTGCCTCCTCGGACGATAACACAAAACGCTCCGTTTTATCTTCAGGAGAGTGGAAATGAAAGGTGTCTCGTTTTTGGAAGGCAAAAACCGCTTCGCGGCGCTCCACGAAAGCTTCTTCCACGCTTTCACTGGCGTGGAACGAACGCTCGATAACTTTGCCGGTTTTGAGTGAGCGGAGCTTGGTTTGATTCACTGGTTTACCTTGCTGTTTGCGGAACACATGAGCCGCGAGCACCATATACGGCTCGCCGTCGAGCTCGATAACCTTTTTGGGGAGAATTTCGTTATACTGCAACATACGGCGGCATCCTACTGCGAAGATGGATTTTTTGCAACAAGTGGGGTGTAACCAAAATGCTCTTACAGGTGTTATAGTGGTGTGTATGGGGCTTCTTGAGCAAGAGCCAGATTCTCAACGCGCTCGTTTTGAGCAAACTTCCGACGCAACGCTCTTGGCTGCCTCGCGCCAGAATCCACACGCATTTGAAGCATTTGTTCGGCGTCATTATGAACCACTGCTTAAAAAGATGGAATCCGTGTGCCGCAATCGGGACATTGCGCGTGAGATTGTCAACGACGCCTTCGTGAAGGCGTACACCAAATCCGCGTCCTACACGCCGCGCGAGGGAATTCCCGCGCGGGCGTGGCTTGCCCGCATTGCAATGACAACCTTTCTTTCACACTGCCGGGCGCAACGACGCCGGGCGGCACTGCCCTTTGACCCCGAAACAGAATACGCGCTTACGGAAGCCGCCGATGAATGGAGCACGCAGTATGAATTGCGCGATCTCATTGCCGTGGCGTTGAGCGAACTCCCTGAAGACGCCGCGCGTATACTGCGCCGCTATTACCTCGAAGGATACTCTTATGCCGACATCGCCCGGGAAGAAGGCGTGAGCTATGTTGCGGCAAAAGTTCGGATGTTCCGGGCGCGTGCCGCACTGCGGCATTTCCTCATTGCGCAAGGGTATGCGCCAGGAGGCTAACCTTGATCAGGATATCGCGCGCGTGATGCGGCGGGTGTATCGCCTGCGCTTGACGCGGGCGCTTGCCCACCTTCCTTTTGGGGCAGCGTTCGCGATTGCCGCGAGCTTGATATGGCTAGCGCGAGCTGTGTCGTGGTGGGATGTGTGGCATAATTTTTCGGCCGTGTCGCGCTTGCGCGATGCGGGGTTGTTTATTGTTTCCGCGTTTGCCCACACGGAGCTGGGCGTCCTAGCGGCGCTTATAATCCTTGCGGTTTCGGTCGGGAACCTCGTTTGGTGGGGTTGGACGCAGCATCGTTGCGCGGCGGCACTTTCCCGCAAAGCGCGGCCGCTTTACGGCTAGGCGGCGCTTTCTTGTTGCTCAGCGGATTGCAGGGTGGAGCGGATTTGCCGAAGCAGGTCTCGTGCCACATCCTTGTTGGCGCGCAGGAAGGTTCGCGCGGCGTCGTAACCGCGGCCGAGCTTGTGCTCGCCAAATGCATACGAGCCGCCCTCTTTGGTGATGAGTTTGAACCGTTCGCCAAGGGCGAGCATTTCTCCTTCGCGGGATATTCCTTCGTTATAAAGGAGATCAAATTCTGTTTGGCGGAACGGGGGCGCGACTTTGTTCTTCACCACCTTCACGCGGTGCCTCCCGCCAACAACCTCCTCGCCTTTTTTGATTTGCGCGATGCGTCGGATGTCTAAGCGCACGGAGGCATAAAACTTCAACGCGCGTCCGCCGGGGGTGATTTCTGGGTTGCCAAACATCACGCCAATTTGCATGCGCACTTGGTTGATAAATATCACAAGCGCTTTTGACCGGTGGATGATGGCGGTGAGTTTGCGCAACGCTTGCGACATCAGCCGTGCTTGTTTGCCCACATGCTGCGCCCCCATATCCCCTTCAATCTCGTCGCGCGGAGTGAGCGCGGCAACGGAATCCACGACGATAACATCAACATCCCCCGTGCGTACCAACTGTTCCACAATTTCCAACGCCTGCTCGCCCGTGTCGGGCTGGGAAATCAAGAGGCGATCGAGGTTGACGCCGATGCGCTTGGCGTATTCTGGGTCTAAAGCATGCTCCGCGTCGATAAATGCGGCAATACCCCCCTTGCGCTGGGCTTCGGCAACCGCGTGAAGCGCGAGCGTGGTTTTCCCGGAGGATTCAGGGCCGTAAATCTCCACCATCCTTCCGCGCGGGTAGCCGCCAATGCCAAGCGCCCAGTCAAGGCCCAGTGATCCCGAGGGGATAGCATCAACATCAACATGAGGCGCCTCCCGCAAGGTAACAATTGCGTCTTCCCCAAAGCGGGCGCGCACCGCGCGCATCGCTTCTTCTATGCGCTTGCGAGTCTCATCGGCTGTCGGTGGGGAGTTGTTGGGGGATGTCTTCGGTGGTGCTGGCTTGGCTGGTTTCTTGCGGGGATTCATTTTGGAAGTCTTGCTCATGTGAAGTAGTATACGCTTCTTTCGGGTGCGCGACAAGGGTGAGAGTGCGGCGCACGGTTCGCCCAAGGCGATCGTGCGCTTCAAGTGTGAGGTAATTGATGCCCGGGGCGGGGTCGTAGACATATTCAAAAAACCCCTGCACATCAAGCGCCACGGGCGCCCCGTTAACGCTTAGTGTTGTTGCTTGTGTAGCCTTTCCAAAAACGCGCAGTGGGGCGGCAGTTGCGACCACGGTTTCTGGTTGCGGGCCGTATATTTCAATACGCGGCCCCAAGAGAACACCTCGTAAAGCAAACAGTGAGATTCCCGTTGCCATTCCCGCGAAAAGCCCCATCAGAGCAAAGCGCTGCAAGCGGGTGAGGTTAAACATAGGTTATGCCTGGACAGCAGGCGTTTCCTCATCTCGGGAAGACGGGGCTGTTTGATAGGTGTCGTACGCCTGTGGGAGCACTTCTCGCGGCTTTGAGCCGTCCGCCGGCCCAATGATGCCGCGCTCTTGCAACAGGTCCATAATGCGCGCCGCTCGCGAATAGCCAATGCGCAATTTGCGCTGAAGAAGGGAAGTGGACGCTTTGCCGTGCTCTAACACAACCCGTTTGGCTTCCTCGTACACCTCGTCGTCGTCTTCTTCCTCGAGAGCCGCGCTCAGCATCGCGCCGTTGCGCGCTTCCGCTTCAAAATCGATGGAGGCAGTCGCGTCAAGCGAGCCACCCTGCTTTTTCCAATAACGCGCTATTTTCTTCACTTCTTCTTCGGAAATAAATGGGGCCTGCAGGCGCACGGGCTTTGCCCGGTCGCCCGAGAGGTACAGCATATCGCCAGCGCCCAGCAACTTTTCCGCGCCCCCCTGATCCAGAATGGTGCGTGAGTCGATTTGCGAGGAAACCTGCAGCGCGATGCGCGTGGGAATGTTTGCCTTAATAAGGCCCGTGATGACATTCACTGACGGGCGTTGCGTGGAGAGAATGAGGTGAATGCCGACCGCCCGCGACATTTGCGCGAGACGAACGACTGCCGCTTCCAACTCGCGCGGGTAGGTTTGCATCAAATCAGCCAGTTCATCAACGATGATGACGATATACGGCATTTGGTCGGGGAGCGAGGCATTGGCGTCTTCCGCAACGCCGCCGTTTCGGCGCGCGGCTTCATACGCGGGCGCCACGATGTTCTTATGGTAGGAGTGAATGTCGCGCACCTGCTCCGCTTCGAGAATTCCGTAGCGCCGTTCCATTTCTTTAATTGCCCACTTCAACGCCAAGATGGCTTTTTTCGCATCAGTAATGACGGGTGTGAGCAAGTGAGGAATGTCGTTATAGAGCGTGAGCTCCACCCGTTTGGGATCAACCATAATAAACCGCAATGTCTCTGGCGAGTTGCGATACAGCAAAGAAGCCACCAGAGCGTGGATGGTGACCGACTTGCCCGATCCGGTTGCGCCAGCAACTAAGAGGTGGGGCATCCGCGTGATGTCGGCGTAGTGCCCCTGGCCGGCAATGTCGCGCCCTAATGCGACCAACAAAGGGCGGTGGCTTTTTTGAAACGCGGGATCAGCAAGGAGGTTATAGAGTCCCACGGTTGCTTTCGTTTGGTTCGGAACCTCAATGCCGACCAACGGCCTGCCAGGAATGGGCGCTTCAATGCGTATCGGGCTTGCGGCAAGCGCGAGCTCGAGGTTGCTCTGTAACGACACAATACGCGAAAGGCGCACGCCTTCGGCAGGCTTGAGGGCGTAGCGGGTAACCGTGGGGCCAACGGCAATCTCATCCATTTCCACCACGATGCCAAAGTTTTCAAGCGTCCGCTTGATGATGTTCGCGTTCGCCTTCGTGTCGCCCACGGTTGCCTTACTGCCGTCGCGCTTCAGAATGGAAAGCGGGGGCACTTCCCAGTTGGCGGCAAGGGGAGAGACGGGGATAAATTCTTCTGCAGTATCCTGCGTTTCCTCTTGCTTGGGACGCATGGCGGCCCGTGCCCGCGCGAGGATGCCGGGCGCGGGCGCCGGCGGCTCTTCTGCGCGTGGCGCCGTCTCCATTTCATGGGCAGGGGGTTGCCGCTGCGCGTCGTTGTCTTGCGTAGGTGTAGTTGCTCGCGTCTCTTCTTCCGTCTCGCTTTCCTCAAGCGTTCTGTCCGCGCTCGCGTTCGCGCTCTCGCTCTCGCGCCGCGCGCGCGCAAGTTCGCCAAGCCTTGCGATGATACGCATCGGGACAACGCGCAAGTGTGTTTCTAAAACAAGTAGGAGCCCAATGAGCGCTAAGCCGCTTACGAGGATGCCGGAGAACACGCGGCCGAATGCCGCGACAAGCGGCGCGAGCAATGTCGCGCCGACGATGCCGCCGCTTTCCGGCACAAAGAACTCAAGCAACATCAGCGCCGAGAGGGCGAACAAGGCGGCTCCCGCGTACTTCAACCGAGACGGCCGCTGGCTTGCAATGTCAATAACGAGCGCGGCCGCCATTGTTGCTCCCAAAAGGGGGAACAAAAGGTACCCCCATCCAACGAGTTGAGAAAGCGATCCGAAAACGGTGGCTCCAACGGGTCCGGCAAGCCCAAGCGGGGCGAGCGAAAAGAAAACCGCAACAAGGGCAAGCAGAATGGCTGCCACGGTGCGTGCTGTTTCCCGCGACACTTCCGCAAGCAACCCCTGCCACCAGCGTGTTCGCGCGCTTGGAGCATCTTTACCATTTTTGCCAGTTTTCGGGGCGCGTGCCATGCCTCTATCTTAGCAAACCCCAACGGCGCGCGCAGAATTTTTTGTTGGCAAGGGGCGCCACCTTGATCTGCTGGCGGGCTAAAAGGGAAGCGGCGGGCGCGCGGGGTACGGCAAGCGTGTTGGAGCTCTTGAAAAAAGACAATAAAGGTGTATTGTTTGGATGTGAAAAGATACAGCCTGACCGCACTGCGATATTAAGGACATCTATGGGAAACAAAGGACAGCACACACAAGAAAGCAAAGTAGAAAACGAATTTGTCGCTCAGTATGTCCTTAAGAAAGGGGAACGCATTAGCGCCGCGCTCACAATGCTTGGAAGGCTTATAGGACAATATGACCTATACGGCAGCGCCTTTGTTAAGATGTCCCATAATGTCCTTAATGGGTGCGTCCTTTTTTCGAGCGCTCTTACAAGCGGCGAAGGTCTTGCCGCCGCCCGGAACAGCGCGGCGCAAGCGCTCCAACAAACACGTTCACTACTTTCTTCTGCGTTTTACGCGGGCATCATCAATGAACATAATTTTCTCACGCTCAGCGAGGAAGTGAGCGCGCTCAATGTGCGCATCAACAACATAACGGAAAGCCGCTTATACGCGCTCGCGGACAGCGAGTCGTTTGTTGTTGCCTCTGCGCTTGCGCCGAGCGCGGCTTCCGCCGCCGCGGCGGGCGCGCCCGCCGCGGCGGCGGCCTC
>RFKD01000041.1 GCA_003694545.1 Candidatus Parcubacteria bacterium
CGGCGGCGAACGCGCCGTTGCCGCGCAGACCGCGGCGGTAGTTGCGGCGCCTGTTGCTCTGGTTTTCCTTCTCGCGCTTTTGTGGTTCCACAGCGTTGGGATCGCGACCGCGCGTCAGCTGGTCGCGGCAATTACTGATCCAAGACTGCCCGCTCAAGAGCGGCTCAATTTGCTTCAAAGGGCGCACCACCATTGGAACATAGGCGGGCAGGAAGTTGCCGAACAGGCCCAGCAAATAGCGTACCGACTGCGCGACGGAAGAGACCCCGAGACGCCGCAAGCGTTTCTCCTCGCGCGCGACCTTTTGAAGCAAGAATTAGAGCGCGCGCCAAACGACGCGCGCCTTTGGCTGTTTTACGCTTCTCTGCTTGAACAGATTGGCGACACCGCCCGAGCGCAAGAGGCGTACCAAAAGGCGCTTGCCGCTTCGCCGAACAAACAACAATTTCTCTTTGCGTATGCTTCGTTTTTCATTATCACCGGGCGCCTGGATAATGCTGAAGAAGTATTGCAACGAGCGTATGAGCTTGAACCTTCGTATGACGAGGCCGCGCGCAACCGGGCCGCCATTATGCTTTTGCGCGGAAAGGACAAAGAAGAAGCGGAAGCGTTTCTTCTTGCCCACACGGGAGGAGACGAACAAGAAGCCAGTAAACTTTTCGTTGCGGCGCTGGAAGCAAGCGGGCGATGGGAAGACGCCGCCCGCGCGCGAGAATCAGCTTTAGGAAGCTCGAGCGATGCGCAGGCCTATTTGGGGGCCGCTGAGGCATGGCTGCGGGCGGGGAATGTCGCGAAAGCGCGGGAGGTCCTTCAGCGCATGCAAACTGATCTACCGAGCGCGGCAGGAATTGCTACAGCAGCGCTCCAACAGGTTGACGCCCTGGCTTCCAGTACGATCAAGGATATTGACAGCTATCAGCAACGCAACGAATAGAGATGGGTGTCGTATGATGGTTATACCTTCCGCGCCGCTCGCGCCACGAACCACCTTACGCGTCGGCGGCTCTGCCGCGTGGTGGGTGGAGGCCCACACGCTGGAGGATATTCTCGCGGCACACCGCTTTGCTCGTTCTTTCGACGAGAAGCTGGTTGTTATGGGGGAGGGAGCGAATGTGCTCGTGCCGGATAATGGTTTTGCTGGTGTCGTATTGCGCTTGCAAATGCGTACTATCGTTCTCGATGAAGCGGAGGGTTATGTTATTGCCGAGGGAGGGGCTCATTGGGACGATGTTGTAGAGGCTTCCGCGCGCGCGGGGTGGTGGGGGCTTGAGCGGCTTGCGGGTATTCCAGGAACCGCGGGAGCGGCGGTGGTGCAAAACATTGGGGCGTACGGGGCGGAATCGTCGGATCGGCTTGCGTGGGCGGACATCATTCACCCAGCAACCGGCGCGACGCGGCGCGTCGCGCCGGCAGAGTTGACATTCTCCTACCGAACCAGCGCGCTCAAAGAAGGCGCTTTGCGCGGGTGGGTAGTGTATCGAGCCGCGTGGCGCTTATCGCGGCGGCCTACCGCTCCCTCCCGCCCGTACGCGGCGGTTGAAGACAGAATGTGGCGCACCAGCTCCCCGGTGCAAGCCGCGCAGTTTATACGAAAAGTACGGAGCGACAAACTGCCTGATCTCGCGCGGTGGGGAACCGCAGGTTCTTTTTTTCAAAACCCAGCCCTTCCTAAAGAGAAGGCGCAAGAACTCCTGCGGCAGTTTCCTGATCTGCCGTTTACGCCGCTTGAGGACGGCAGGGCGCGTATCGCGCTTGCGTGGCTCTTGGATAAGGCGCTCAATTTGCGCGGCTATCGCTTGGGCGGTGCGCGCTTGTATGAAAAACAGCCGCTTGTTATTGCGGTGGAGCCGTATGCAACGCGCGCGGGAGAAGTGCGCCTTTTGGCGCGTGAAGTTGCGGTGCGAGTGCGCGCGCAATTTGGGTTTCTCGTAGAGCCGGAAGTTGAAGTGCTGCTTCCTTCAGGATTCGCGCGCTGCGTGTGGTGTTGATTGTTTAGCGTTTAATAAAATATTAAAATGAAAGCAGGTGGAGTTATCCACAGGTTTCTCTTGTGCTCGCGTACTCGGTGCGACACAATATGCACATCACGCAGTAGTAGGGTCGGCTGCTGCAATTAGCATTCACTGGAGAACATTACCTTATGCCTGCCAAGAAACAAACCGCGCGCAAGGCTGCGAAGAAGACCGCACGCGCGGCCGCGAAGAAGACTGCGCGCAAAGCCGCTCGCCGTCGCTAAGGCGAAGAGCGCTTTACACACACACCAAACGCCCCGCCTTTGGCGGGGCGTTTGGTGTGTGTGGCCCCATTTCCTGAAGGAGCGCGAATATGCTAAGGTGGAGAATGACCGAGAAAAACGGTCTATTCCTTGCGTATGGTACTTCGTTTTCTTGAAAAAATAACCGGAACACCAACTTCGCGCGCGCTTAAGCGTTATCGACCTATCGTGGAGAAGATTAACGCGCTTGAGCCGCACTTCCAGCAGCTTTCTGACGCCGAGTTGCGTGCGAAGACGGACGAATTTCGCGATCGAATCGTCCAGGGCGCCACGCTTGACGCGTTGCTTCCAGAAGCGTTTGCGGTGGTGCGCGAGGCGTCGCGACGCCTTTCCGGGGAGCGGCACTACGATGTTCAGCTCCTCGGTGGCATTACGCTTCATGAGGGCAACATAACAGAAATGCGCACCGGGGAGGGGAAAACACTAGTTGCCACGCTGCCCGCCTACCTCAACGCGCTCACCGGCAAGGGTGTACATGTTGTGACGGTTAACGACTACCTCGCACGGCGCGACGCCGTGTGGATGGGGCAAATTTATCACTTCCTCGGCCTGTCCGTTGGTGTCATCAACTCGGATGCGAGTTATGTGTATGATCCGTCGCACGCGCCGGAGGATTCTCCCGAAGACGAAACACGCGACCGCGAAGGATCGTTCCGCGTCGTGCACAAATTTTTGCGCCCCGTGGAGCGCCCGGAGGCATACGCCGCCAACATCACCTACGGCACCAGCAATGAGTTTGGTTTTGACTACCTGCGCGACAACATTGAATACGAACCCCAGCGCTTGCGCCAGCGCGGCTATCACTTTGCCATCGTGGATGAAGTGGACTCTATTCTCATAGATGAGGCGCGCACGCCGCTTATCATATCAGCCCCCGCGCAAGAATCGGAGGAGTTTTATAAGCAATTTGCGCACATAGCCGCCCAACTCACGCCGGGAGAAGACTACACGGTTGACGAAAAACACAAAGCCGTGGAAATGACGCTCAAAGGAGTCGGCAAGGTGGAAGAACTGCTCGGCGTGGACAACCTGTACACCGATAAAGGTTTGAAGTATGTCCACCACCTTCTTACCGCGCTCAAGGCGCGCGCGTTGTTTCACCGCGACAAGCACTATGTCGTGCGCGACAACCAAATTGTCATTGTCGACGAGTTCACTGGCCGCCTTCAGCCGGGGCGGCGTTGGAGCGAAGGGTTGCACCAAGCCATAGAAGCAAAAGAAGGCGTTCCGGTTCAGCGCGAATCGCGTACCTATGCGTCCGTCACCTTCCAAAACTACTTCCGAATGTACGACAAGCTTGCGGGAATGACGGGAACCGCTGAAACTTCAGCCGAAGAATTTCGCACGGTGTACGGGCTGGATGTGATTGTTATTCCCACCAACCGTCCGGTACGTCGTGCGGATCACCCTGATCTTATTTACAAAAGCGAGGAAGCAAAATTCCGCGCCGTTGTGCAAAAAATCAAAGAACTCCACCAAAAAGGCCAGCCGGTGTTGGTAGGTACGGTTTCCATTGAAAAGAACGAATTTCTTTCGGTGCTTCTCACGAAAGAAGGCGTCCCCCATGTTGTTTTGAACGCCAAAAACCACGAGCGGGAAGGCGAAATCATCGCGCAAGCTGGACGCAAAGGCGCCGTCACTATTGCCACCAATATGGCGGGGCGCGGCGTTGATATCAAACTTGGCGGCGCGACGGCAACAACGCAAGAGTACGAAGAGGTGAAAGAACTCGGTGGCCTGTTTGTCATCGGCACGGAACGGCACGAGGCGCGGCGTATTGACAACCAGTTGCGCGGCCGCGCGGGGCGGCAGGGCGATCCGGGAGAAACGCAGTTTTATGTGTCGCTCGATGACGACTTGATGCGCGTTTTTGGTTCTAACGACCTTATTCGCGCGATCATGAACCAACTGCCGGATGATGCACCAATCACGCACAAGCGTATTTCTTCCGCGCTTGAGGCGGCACAAAAGCGTATTGAAGGATTTCACTTTGACGCGCGCAAGATGGTGCTGGCGTATGATGATGTGCTCAACCAACAGCGCCGCGCCGTTTATGCGATGCGCCAAAAGGCGCTGGTCGGCGATGATAACGAGTTCTTTTCGCTGTTTGCGGATTTGGGAGCGTTTGACAGCACGCTCCCTCAGCGCGCAAGCGCGCTGAGGGAGCGTGCTGCGCGCGAAAATACGGCCGCCGTTCCGTTCGTGCGTCGTATGGTGATGCAAGCCCTAGACACGCTCTGGATGGAGCACTTGGAGACGATGGAATATCTCCGCTCCAGCGTCGGATTGCGTGCTTATGGCCAGCGCGATCCATTGATTGAATACCGCCGCGAAGCTTTGCGTCTCTTTCGGGAACTGCAAGGAAGGCTCGCGACGGAGCTTTCTGAAGCGCTGGCGCGCCTTTTAGAAGCGCCAACGCTCCCAACATCGCAAGGCGCCACTCTTTCTGCGCCGGCCACGCAAGCAGCGCACAAACCGCAAGCGGGATCCGTTGATTTGAACAAGTTGGGGCGCAATGACCGCGTTGTCATGCGCAGAGGGCAGGAGCGCAAGGAAGTGAAAGTGAAAAAGGCGCGCGAGTTCATCGCGCAAGGCTGGGAGGTGGAAGGGGTCGTGCCCGCCGATCAGACGGTTCAGCGGTGATGAAGGTGGTATACTAGCCAACAGCGCCCCCTGCGGCGCCCAAAGCGCGCCGCAGGGGGCGGAGATTTACCAACCCCCCTTAGAGACCGAATGTGTATGACTTCTTCCCAACTATTGCGCATTGTTATTCTCCTTGGAACGGCCCGAAAGGGGGCCGTCTCAGCGGCCGTGGCAAGAGCGCTCGCGCAGGCGGTGCAAGACAGCGCTGGCGACGCGAAGGTGGAATTGGTTTCCGTTGCGGACCATCTCAAAGCCTCGCGCACCATCCCTGCTTGGCAAGAGGACGACAAGGAAGCACACCCGAGTTCGTGGTGCGAAGTTGCGCGCGAAGCCGATGCATTTATTTTTGTCTTGCCGGAGTATAACCATGGCTATCCAGGGGAGTGGAAGCTCCTCATTGACAGCTGTGGCGAAGAATACGCGCGCAAACCGGTCACGGTTTGCGGCGTGTCAGCTGGCGTGTTTGGCGGACGCGCGCTTGCTGATAATGTGAAGCCTGTTTTGGTTGAACTCAAGATGGTTCCCACGCGCAACAATATGTATATCGGCAAAGCGCACGAAGTGGTGTCGCCGAACGGAGAATGGAATTTGAGCCCGCAAGAAGTGGAGAGGCTGATTGGCCTCGCGCGCGACGAGCTTTTCGAGCTTGCGCGCGGCTTGCGACCGCTGCGTAATGTCTCCTAAATACTGGCAATACTATGAGATCCCTCCCTCTGACATTCTCCGGCGCGGGGGAACCCCATCCCGTAGCGCTTCCTCGCGCCGAAGAACTGACCCTTGTCGTGCACTCGGGCAGGATGCACGCGGATGATGTGTTTGCGGCCGCTATCGTGCGGCTTGCCGCCCGGGGGGAGGGCAAAACGGTGCGCGTAGATCGCTCGCGCAACCCAAGCGTGTGGGAAGCAGCGGACATCGTTGCGGATGTGGGAGGTGCGTACGATCCCATGCGGCACCGCTTTGACCACCATCAGCCAGAAGGGGCGGGGAATCGCCCCAATGGCGTTCCCTATGCGGCCGTCGGGCTCGTTTGGAAACATTATGGTATGCACCTGTGCGACGGCAACACGACCTTGTGGGCGTTTATTGATGAGCGTATTGTTGCGCCGATTGACGCCGCGGACAACGGGGTGGAATTGTGCGAGCCACTGCACCCCCCGTTGCGACCCCTTTCCGTGCACACCTATTTGTGGAGCCTGAACCCTTCATGGAACGCCGAAGAGGGGAGGGAAGACGAAGCGTTTTTGGAAGCGGTCGTGTGGGCGGAGGACTTTTTGCGCCACAGCCTCCAAAAAGGCGCCGCGTATCTCGAAGGGCTGACATTCGCGTACCATGAGCTGCAACACGCGCGCGAGGGTATCGCGGTACTGCAACAACCCTACCCGTTTGAGGATCTTACACCCCTCTTTCCCGAGGTGAAAGTTGTGGTGCACAAGCGGCGCGACGGGATGTGGCAGGTGGTTACCATGCCGGAGGATCCAACCGCCAGTGTGACGCCGCCCATATTCCCTGCCGCGTGGGGTGGGCTGACGGGGGAGGAGTTGGCGGCGGTAAGCGGTGTTGCGGACGCGGTATTTTGCCACAGGGGGCGCTGGATGTGCGTCGCGCGATCGCAAGAAGGCGCGTTGACGCTCGCGCGCAAGGCGCTCGCAGCGAAAGCTGGAGGAGGCGATCCCTCGCAAGAGGAAACTCAAGATCGCTAAAGAGGGAGTGTGGATTTGCGTTATATGCGTGCCCCGCCCAAGACGCAACAAGAGGAACACGCACAAGCACCCCGAAGGGGGCGCCCAGTTCCGCTTTCACCCTCATTGAACTTCTTGTTGTGATCGCCATATTGGTTTGTTGTCGTCTATCGTGTTCGCGTTGTTGAATAGCACGCGCAAAAAAGCCCGCGTTGCTCGCGCGGCGGCCGATCTCAAGGAGATCACGAAGGTGCTTGCGATATACTACGATGACAATAACAACTATCCTTGTTTTGACCACAATTGGAGCGACGCGCGTGAGCGCAGCTGGTCCGCGCCGTATTACCAATGGCCCAAAACGCCGTGGGGGACGGAGTACCACTGGGAGCACGGTCAACGCGGCTTTGCGTATTCCATTTCAATGCGCAGCATTGGCCAGAGCGCGGCGCAAGCACTCGACAAGGCGATGGATGACGGCAATCTTGCCACCGGCATCATCCGGGGGGACGGCAATCGTCTTGAATACGGCGGGATGGATCAAACCGCACCCTCAACACACTGCCACTAACTCCTCCCGGCTATTTCGTGAACGAACGCCCTTCAGAGAAACTCTTGAATAAAAGCGAGGGCACTCCTTAGTCGATCGAGGACAAAGAAATTATCGCGCGCTTTTTGGTGCGCAAGAAGGGTATCTACGAACTTATTGAGGGTGTCGTCCTTTTTTATCCTCTCCCACAAGGGAAGGTGCGCCCCCTTGGCGATGAAGGTGGTGTATCCGTATGACAGACCCTTTTTTGGTCGGTGAATAATTGCCGGCGGAATGTTGTTTTGTTCAGCAAATCTATAGAGCAGCCATTTGTTGAACCGATTTCTCTTGCGGAAAGCAGGGGAGATCCAAAGCGCTGTTGTGATGAAATCGCGACTATAGTAGGGGTTAGCCACTTCAACACCGAAAGCCTCGAGGAGTATTTTCTGATGATTTTGGCAATAACGGGCTTCTGTGTATAATTCTTCCATTACGATAATCTTTTGCTGAAGATTGATTGGTAGGCGATCGATTTTTGCCCACAACTGCCAAAGCCGTTCGCGATATGAAGGAGAAAGTGCGCTACGACGCACGAATCTCCATACTCCACCTGATTTAAAGCGCTGCATTATAAAAAGGGGATACACGCGTTTCTTGGGTAACAAGAAGCGCGCGATGCGGTAGACGGCGTACACTTTTTGTGGCGCGGGATACGCCATAAAGAGTGTGTCGGCATTTTGGCCATTAAAAACGAGATCCACACCATCCCTTTTTATGGCTTGAAGTAAGAGCATGTAAGGTATGGCATGTGAATGGTCGAGAGGTCGTTTTGTCTTTTGGATGGCTTTTCGAAGCAACAGCGCTTCTTGTTCGTAGTCTGCTGTGGGAAGGATGATTCGGTGATGTTTTATGTGGTAGGCCTTTGCAAGCACTTTGGCAAACTGGACATCACTTGAGCTTTCCCCCCACCCACCCCATGTGTAGCAGAAGACGCTGCCACTATCTAAATAACGCAGCAAATATGCCAGAATGTTTGCTGAATCAATTCCGCCAGACAAGAGAATACCTACTCGCCTGCGCCCCTCAAGTTTTTGTTGGATGTATGAGGCAAATATTTGATCAAATCTCGACAAAACGGTTGCAACATCTTGTTGCTGTTCCTGCCCTCTAAGAAGTTCTTGGAGTGAGGGACACTCGTTATACGCAAAATCCTCATCCAGAGGGGCTCCGTAAAGCAAAAAATCAGTAATGAGGAAGGACTGGTCTTGGGGCAACATAACGAACCGTGTTCTTGCGTGCTGCGAACTATCCTACATTATTTTTCAGCAATGCGGAATTTTCCTCCCTTGAGGGTACAGGGAGCGGTATGGTGCGGTGAGAGGGGTATGCTACCATACTTTCGTATGGATGTCGGCAGGCGAGCCGCCTTTCTTTCTGTTGCGCGGCGATTCGGCACGCCGGTGTATGTGTACGACGCGGGGCGCATCCAAGTGCAAGCCGAAGCGTTGAAGCAGCATCTCCCCTTCGCCTCCTTCTTTTATGCGATGAAAGCAAACAGCAACCCCGCCATTCTCCGGCTCGTGCGCCAGCTTGGATTGGGGGTGGAGACGATGAGCCGAGGGGAAATACGCTTGGCGCGTTCTCTCGGTTTCTCTAAAGAACGCATCAGTTTTACCGCCTCCAGCATTTCAGAAGACGAGCTTCGATTTGCCGCGCGCTATGCGGGGCGGGTACATCTCGACTCCTTGCACCAGCTGGAACTCTGGGGGCGTCTCAGGTTAGGAGAAGAAATATCGCTGCGGCTTAATCAAGGCTTTGGGGCGGGGCGCCATCAACATGTCATCACGGGGGGTCCTGGAAGCAAGTTTGGTATCACGCTTGCGGATTTGCCGCGCGCTCGACAGCTTGCCGCACGCTACAAACTTCGCGTCGTCTCCCTGCAGCAACACATTGGCTCTAACATTCTTGACGCCGGTATCATCTTGCGCGCCGCGCGATCGCTGTTTGCGGCGGCGCGCGACTTCCCCGAGGTGCACTTTCTTGATTTTGGCGGTGGCTTCGGTGTTCCTTACAAGCCTGAGGAGCAACCCCTCGATCTTGTTCGGTTTGGAGAGGGGTTCGCTGTGTTGCGCGATCGTTTCGCGCGCCGCGAGGGAAGGGAAGTTGCCTGCGCGTTTGAACCAGGGCGCTTTCTTGTTGCGCAAGCGGGGACGCTTCTCGTGCGCGTGACAGATATCAAACAGACTGAACGCCATCTGTTCGTTGGTGTCGACTCCGGCTTCAATCATCTCATTCGCCCGGCAATGTACGGCTCGTATCATCACATCGACAACCTGTCGCGCACGCGCGGGCCTCGCGTGCGCGCGACGGTAGTGGGAAACATTTGTGAATCGGGCGACATCTTCGCGAAAGATCGCGAGTTGGTGCGGCCGCGTATCGGAGATGTGCTTGCTGTGCGCGACGCCGGCGCATACGGCTTTGCTATGGCGTCGTTTTATAATATGCGCCCTTTGCCGCGCGAAATTTTAATGACGCCTAATGGGACAGTGCAAGATATCTCCTTTTCCCCCGCGCGGTTTCTTATGAAAACAAAAGGACGCTAAAGTTTGTATGGGAAAACGGCGATGGGCAAGTCGGCGCCTGCTGTTTCTCCAAAAGGCCTCTTTTTTTGTGGTGTGCGGGGTAGCGGGGTTGGGTTTTTTGTTTGCTGCGCCGATTGCGTCTGCCGCGGCAGGCGCGAGTTGGATAACGGCGGCCCCAGGCGTCAGCGAGTATCCCATCTTACGGCTTCGTGTTTCCGGGTCGGGAGAAAGGCTCCGCTTTATTAGGGAAGGAGAAACCCTCACACTTTCCGATTTTCCGCGTGGCATTTCTTTTCTTTCGGTGGAGGCCGATTGGCCCTTTGCGCGGTTTTGGCACAGCGCGTATGTTGTGTTGTTGCGCGGGGATGTTGATGAATTGCCGAAGCGCGTGGCAGAGAGCGGCCCCCTGGTTGAGGGGCAAGATTATTGGGCAGCGCAATGGGGGTGGCTCGCCTCCTCTGAAAATGTTCCTTCTTATGTTTTTATTCCCAATACCGGAACTTATAACTTGCCGAAAATTGACGAGTTCCTCCCGGAAAAGGAACCTATACCTTCGTGAAGCTTGCCTGTTGGGATAGACACTCGTGCGCGGATTCACTGTTGTGGTTTACAAGCGCCGGCACGCAAGGGAGGGCCCCGCAGGGCGTTGCCCTGTTGTCATTTGTTTTTCGGCACACTACGCAAGGGGCCAATGCTGAATCTTGCTGTTCGAGCGTCCTGTTTCTCCCGGGATTTACGGGGAGCCGCTTAGTGCGCGAAGGGTGGTTTGGAGCAACACAAGTGTGGGAGCCGCGCGTTGGCACTCCGTGGCGGTGGGATGATTTGGCGATGGATGCAGAAACGGGGGAAGCGCCTGGTGGGTCGATTGCCGCAAGTGAGGTTATCAGCGAGAGCAATGTGTTTGGGGTGCAAACGCCGTTGGGGCTCAATATGTACAAAGGGTTCCTCAACAAAATGGAAGAGTTGGTTGCTGAGGGAACCATACGCGAATTTCGCCCATTTGCGTATGATTGGCGCCGTTCACTCCCGCTGCTGGTGACGCAACCTCACCGCCGGCTGGGCGGGGTTGAGGAGGATTTGGTTGCCGTTGTGCGCGAAATGGCGCAAGGCTCCAAAACAGGGAAGGTGAGCATCGTGGCGCACTCGATGGGCGGGTTGGTGGCGAAGTTGCTTGTGGGTCGCCTTGCCAAGGAGGGGGATTCCAACCTCATCGATCGCGTTGTGTTCGTTGGCACACCGCACGTCGGCGCCCCCAAGGCAATTGCCGCCCTCTTGCACGGGTTTGACGGGCGCTTGGGTGGCGGGCTCGTGTTGCGCCAAAGTGTCGCGCGAGCTCCTGCAGACGATGGAAAGC
Organism: Candidatus Parcubacteria bacterium; assembly: GCA_003694545.1. Taxonomy (GTDB): domain Bacteria; phylum Patescibacteriota; class Minisyncoccia; order Phycocordibacterales; family UBA12088; genus J119. The sequence goes on from RFKD01000041.1 coordinate 11,060, forward strand.
GTCTATACCCTCCTGCCGTTTTATACCTATCCGAACGGCGCGCCGCTCGTGTATTTTCAATTGCCGCCCGAATCTCTGCAAGAAGAGGACCCGCCGATACCGCCGGGCATTCGCGGTTGGTTTGTCAATCGCGCCTCACACCCCTTGCCAACACCGCGCATTCTTGACCAATTTCTCGCTTTTCCTATGGCGCATCCTCCCCTTGGAGAAGCCCGCGCGTTAAACATGAACGACATCGACATCCCCCGCGCAGTTTCGACCCTTATTCTCCAGAATGCCCGCGCGGTGCAAGAAGCGCTTGCCAACTGGGAACCGCCAGAAGGGGTGGAGGTGATAAACATTGCGGGGGTGGGGCAGCTAACTCCCGTCGCGTTTCGCTACACCATCCTTCCTGAGTACGCGGTTGAACACACTACAAAAACGCAGGACCTCGTATCCCAAATCCTTCATATCAAACAGTGGCGGTTTGTTGTCGAACCACTTCTATCTTACCAAGGAGACAAAACAGTGCCTCTAGCGAGCGCCGTTGCAGTCCCTAGCAGTAAAGAATTGGTTGTGGATCTAAGTAAATATGACACCTTATTTTTTAAATTTACACACGACAAGTTATTAGATGCACCTAAGATTGTCTCTATTGTGGCAACTCTTATTAAACCGAAAGAGGCCGGTGAGGACCTGCTGACACAACCACCAGGTCAAGCCCCTGTTAAAACTGCACGACTTGTAGGGATCCATTCGCCCCTCCGCCCTGCGGGCTTGTCTGAAGGGGAGAATGACTGGTGGCTGCAGACTTCTTCCGTCCCCATTTGGCGTCTCGGGGGCAGCACCTACATTGCGTTAGAGCCCGGTGAATCCATCGAGCTCTTTGCGACCGGAGAAGGGGGCGCAACACTTTCCTTTTCTCCTGTAGATGGCGACCCACAAAAGCCGCCTACCTTGCTCACCCACATCCCCGTTGCTTCCTCCACGCGTGGCGCGCTCACGCTTGCAACCACTTCCGCGACCCTTTCGTGGGATTACGACGGCGACGGCTTTTTTGAGACCAAGCAAGAGATAAACACCAACTCACCCTCAACTGTTTCCTTCCGCGCACGGGGGCCCGACCTTCCTCTGCTTCCGATTGGGAAGCGGTCGCCCGCGAGGCGCTGGAGAGCTATTTGGTGGCGGTGCTGATTCCGATATGCTGCCGTGGCGCAAGCGCCTTTATTCCCGTTTGGCTCATTGGAGCCGTTTGCATTTGGATAACCGCGCGTGGCGGCTGGGGTATACTGCAACACGGGCTGTCCATTGGATTGTTGAGCGCCGCTTTACGGCAGGCGACATCACCCCAGCCCAATACGCAGCGCTTGAGCCTCACCTTTCCCGGCTTCTTACCGCGTTTTACGAGCTGTTTAAGGCGACTTGGCCTGAGCGACTGCGCTAATCCTTTCCTATGATACGCCTCGCATCTCGAATACGCTCTTTGCTTCAATCAAACCTGCTTTTCCTCCTGTTGGCTCTTTTGGTATGGGGAGCGGCGCTTATGATACCGCAAGAGGTGTGGGCTGAGTGGGGCCGCATTTTGTATGAGTATTTTTCCCCCCTTGTCTGATGGGGGAAGGATGCCCGCAAGGGGCAGGGTTAAGAGTTGCGCTATCTGAAGGATTTGCGTTATTAATGGGTTTAGCCATCTTTTTCCCCTTCAGCCTCCTTGCATCATACGGCTTTTCTTTCTTGGTCCCCAAAACTAGTCGCCATTGGTTTGTCCTTGAGATGCTTC
>RFKD01000042.1 GCA_003694545.1 Candidatus Parcubacteria bacterium
GTGAGGTTTCAACCTTCTTTGTGGTTTATGCGGGACAACCATCTTCCTTTCGCGAGGACGGCAAGAACGATAGGAAAGAGCGTGCGCATCCTCCCTCGGGAGAGCTACTTGGCTTTGTTGGAAAACGCGCAAGGAACGACACTGTTTGCCGACGCGTTCGCGCTTCTTGGCAACAAGCGCGCCAACATCACGGAAGGCGGAAGGCTTTCCTGCGCGTACTTCGTGAGCGCGGTGTTGCTGATTGCGTCTTCGTTTGCGCCATCGTTTGGGCTCATTCGCGCGCTTCACTTTACGGTGCGGGGCACGCGGGAGGATTTGCGCGCGTGCGGGTGGAAGCCGATTAGCGCGCCGCGCAAGGGGGCGGTCGTCGTTTGGGAAGCGCGCGAAGGGCACGAACACATTGGCTTTGCACTTGGCGGAGGGATGGCACTCAGCAACAGCTCCACCTTCGGGCGTGTTACGCGCCACCCTTTGACTTTCGGCAAACGGGGGACGAACGTGTATCGGCGGGTTACCGAGCTGTGGTGGCACCCTGCCTTGGATTAGGGTGAGAACAAGCAAGCGGCGAGGCGTTAACGCCTCGCCGCTTGCTTGGCTACCACGGCAGGGTGTGCGGCATTGGGGTTGGGGTCACATCTTCCCATGAGGAAGTATCAAGCGGAATTTCCTTCACTTCGTTAAAGTCGATGTATTTGAGGTGGCCGTGCGCGCGGGCGTATTCATACAACTCCTTGGTGATACGCACATCCTCAAGGCAGTATTCGCGAATCTTGTCTATTTCGCCGCGCTTCCACCATTCGTAGGCTTTGAGGCCGGTCGCGGTTTTTTTCTCGCCCAAGGTGGCCTGCGCCAAGGTATCGAGCTTCACGCGCCTTCCGATAACCGCTTTCACTTCCTTGAGAAGGTCAATGCTTTTGATGCACGTGAGGTTACCGGGGTAGTATTTGTTTAACAAAGGAATATCAAAGTGGTCGGAGTTAAAACCAATGAGCACATCGGCTTTTTCCAAAAGGGGCCAGAGCTTGCCGAGCTCTTCTTCTAGGTAGCTCGTGTAGGAGTTGGTTTCGCTGTCCCACACGCCAACCAAAGAAATGGAAAGCGAATCGGGGCTCGCCGATCCGACTTCCGCGAAGAGGTTTTTGGTTTCAATATCAAACACAATCTTCCGCACGCTCATAGATGCTCTCGACTTACTACTTATCCGTTAAGCGTTACGCGGGTTCGCCTGCGAGCAAATGCTCCCAACCTTCCTCGGGTGCCTCGCGCTGGGTGCGGGTGGGGAGGTGTTTGAGGGTAACGATCCGCTGGGCTTCTTCGTGGTCGCCCACGAAAACAACCCACCGCGCGCCCGCACGCAAGGCTTCCCCCACGCCTTCTTTGGGAGAAGCCGGGGCAAGCAAGGCAACCGCGCGCGCGCCCGCTTTGCGCGCGGAAAGCGCGTGCTTTTGCGCGAGCGCGAGCTGGCGCACTCCCAACGGAACCACGAGGACATCGAGCGAAAGCGCGCTCTGGGGCAAAAGTCCAAGCGCTTTAAGAAAGGCTGTAAGCGTCACATCGCCAAGCCCGAACCCCACGGCGGGAATCGGCGGCGCGCCAAAAAGGGCCGTTAAGCCGTCATAGCGGCCACCGCCAAAAATGGAGCGACGCAAACCGCTCACGGCAAACACTTCAAACACGATGCCCGTGTAGTAGTTAAAGCCGCGAACGAGGCTTGCGTCGAACCGCCACGGAACTCCCAAGAGCGTGAGCCCTTCTTGCGCTTCCTGCAGGAGTTCAACCGCGCTCACTGAGGCAAGGCGGGGAAAGAGGGAGAGCGTTTCATCGAGCGACCCGGCTTCCAAGAAGGTCTCCATGACTTTCGCGTCGTCAAACGGCAGAAGATCACGCAAACCGCGCGTGAATTGCGCGGCGTCCATTTTTTCCTTCCGGTCGATCCACGCCCACAACCGAGTGGGGTTCGGAGGCGGTTCGCTGAGGTATTCGCCTTCTAACGCCGTGAGGATGCCACGATGACTCACGCGCACCTCAAAGCTCTCGCGCGGCGCGCCAAAGGCGTCCGTGAGGATGCTGGAAGCAAGCGTGATGATTTCAATGTCGGCGCTCACGCCGGGCTCGCCGAGGATGTCGCAGTTCCACTGCCAGTGTTCGCGCAGGCGCCCTTCTTGCGGACGCTCATAACGAAAGACATTAGGGAACGAATACCAGCGCAGGGGAAAGCGTAGTGATTTGGCGCGCGCCGCCGCCAAGCGAGCGAGGGTCGGCGTCATTTCGGGGCGCAGCGTAACGCGTCTGCCGCCGCGGTCGGTGAAGGTGTAGGTTTGCTCGCGGGCGATTTCTTCGTTTTCCGCCGCTTTTGCTTCATATAATTCGGCGGGTTCCAGGAGAGACGCGCCATATTCCTCAAATCCCCAACGCTCAATCCACGAGCGCACACGCGCCTCTACCGCGCGAAAAACACCCATATCTTCCGGATAAAAGTCGCGCACGCCGCGATACGGCGCGACGGAAAGCGGTTGTGAGGAGCGCGCGTTGGACGACTCGTTTTCCCGCATTGTTTTCAGTGTAACACATTCGCGCGATAGTACCGAACTTATGGGTATGGCGCGCGAGTGGCATGTGGTATGATACACACGATGCTTGATTTGCAAAGCGCGGGCATAGTCCTCGTCGCGCTCGGATGGGTGTGGGAAGCATATCGAACGAAAGGCGCGGCGCCAAGGGCATCGCTCGCGCTTCCTTCGCTGATGCTCGCGGGGGGAGCGATTCTCGCAACAGGAGAATACGCTGAAGGATCGATTGCGGGCGCCTTCGGGGCCGCTATGCTTGCGCTTGCAAGCGCGTGGATGCTGTTGAGGCCCGTGTTCGTTTTCGTTGGCGCTCAAGGCGCGCGGCAGGAGGAGGCACAAAACCATAGCCTACCAGAAGAGGGAAGCAACAGCCGTCCTCATTAATACTTTTTGTCTCCCAGCCTCTTGGTTATGCCAAGCCTCCATAAAGACCAGCCACGAGAAAAGTTGTGGTTGCCGAGCGTGCGCGTCCAAAACAAGGCGCGACTTGCCGTAACGCCCCTTCGCGCGCTCGCACTTGAGGCCGTGGAAGAGGGCGTGAGCTCGGTTTTGCCGGAGCGCGCGCTCGCGCGCTCGCTGAAAGACGCTGAAGGTGTCCTCCTTATTGATGGGGCGATGGTTGCCGATATGTCCCGTTGGCGCAAGATGGTATTTGTCGCCGTCGGTAAATGCGCGTATCGCGCGGCGGCCGCCTTCGGCGCCCTGGCGCGCCGCGCGCCTGATGTGGGGGTTGTGGTGGGTGTTGGGAAGCCGACCATCCCTTTACCTTCGTGGGCGCGCGTGTATGCGGGGACACACCCTTTGCCCACTGAAGCGAATATGGCGGGCGCGCGCGCCCTTTCCGAGGCGCTCGGGGGGTTAACGGAGGAAGACGGCGTTATTGCCGTTGTCTCCGGCGGTGCGTCGGTTCTCTTGTGTGGCGAAGACGCGCACATGTGCCGCACGGAATCGGAAATCACGCAAGCGTTGTTTGCCGCAGGCGCAACGATCCGTGAGCTCAACATCGTACGCAAGCATCTCTCTCCTTTGCGGGGCGGGGGGCTCGCGCGCATGGCGCATCCGGCGCAAGTGGTGGCGCTTGTGTTTTCTGATGTTCCCGGCGACGATATAAGCACTATTGCTTCCGGGCCGTTTGTGCGCGACGGCTCAACGCGTGAGGAGGCGTGGGAAGTGTTGACGCGCCGCGGAGTTGCGCAAACACTTTCCCTCACGCCCGAGATATTGCGCGAGACGCCCAAAGAAGGCGACTACTTTTCCCGCGTGAGCCATTTTCTCGTCGCGTCCAACCGCCACGCGCTGGAGGCGATGCGGGAGAGCCTTGCGCGACACCGCGTTGATGGCGAGGTGTGCGACAGGTGTCTTACGGGCGAAGCGCGTGTCGTTGGCGCCAATCTTGCCCGCGCGTTGAAAGAAGAAATGTCGCCCCGCAGTGCGCGCTTGTATGGCGGGGAAACCACCGTGATCATTCGCGGCAGAGGCAAGGGGGGGCGCAATCATGAAGTTGCTCTTAGCGCTTTGGCTCATGGGATGCCTTCGTCTGGGCTTGTGGTCGCGTTTGCGAGCGACGGGTGCGACAACGGTCCGCACGCAGGCGCGGTGGCAGACGCTGTGACGATCGCGCACGCGCAAGAAAAAGGCATCTCACTTTCTGAAGCGCTTGCGCATAATGACTCCGCGACCTTTTTCGACATAGTCGGCGATGCGATTATCACCGGCCCTACGGGCGCCAATGTCGCCGATCTTCTTTTGGTTCTGCGCGGCTGACGCGAGTTGGTGGGGACAGGCAGAGGCGGGGCGTTTGCTAACCTAGCATAAGAAGCAGTATGACTCGGGAGTACATTCGTTGGTTTTCCTCTCTCTCGATTGATGATGTCCCCCTTGTTGGGGGCAAGAACGCCGCGTTGGGGGAAATGGTGCGCGAACTTTCTTCGCTTGGCGTTTCTGTTCCTGACGGATTCGCGATTACCGCCCACGCGTATTGGGATTTCGTGCGGGAGAATCATCTTGACAAGGTATTGCATCGGGAGCTTGACGATGTGGACACGCATAATGTTGCGCAGTTGCAGGAGCGCGGTAAGCGCGTGCGCGAGGCGTTTTTGCGCGCCAGGTTTCCCCGCGAGGTGGAGGAAGCCATTCTCGAAGCATATCGGGATTTGGGAGAACGCTACGGCAGAAACCCGAGCGTTGCCGTGCGTTCAAGTGCCACAGCGGAAGACCTGCCGGACGCATCGTTTGCCGGCGAGCAGGAGACATTTCTCAATGTGGGAGGGGAAGCCCAGATTTTAGAAAAAACGCGCGAGTGCTTCGCGTCGCTGTTTACCGATCGCGCGATTTCCTACCGCGCTGACAAGGGTTTTTCGCATTTTGCCGTCGCGCTTTCCGTAGGGGTGCAAAAGATGGTGCGCTCCGATAAGGGTGCAAGCGGCGTGATGTTCACCCTTGACCCTGAGACGGGATTTCCTGGAGTTGTGGTGGTGGAAGGGTCGTGGGGGTTGGGGGAAATGGTCGTGCAAGGAAAGGTGACGCCGGATAGTTTTATGGTGTTTAAAGAAGGCTTGCGGCAAGGAAAAGACGCCGTTATTGCGCACGACTTGGGTGATAAACGGGAGATGATGGTGTATGGCGAACAAGGAGGAACGCGCGTTGTAGCCACAAGTAAAGCCCAACAGGAGCAGTTTTGCCTTTCTGATAAGGAAATTCTCCAGCTCGCGCAATGGGGGCTCGCCATTGAAGCGCACTTTTCGCGAAAGCATAACCGCCCCACACCAATGGATATTGAATGGGCGAAAGACGGGACGACGGGCCAACTCGCAATCGTGCAAGCGCGGCCGGAGACTGTGCACGCGCGCGCTCGCGCGAGTAATGTATGGGAGCGCTTCCGGCGCACGGGGGAAGGGGAGGTGCTCGCGCGCGGCACAGCTGTGGGAACCAAAATAGCCCAAGGGGTTGCCAAGGTACTCAGCGCGCCGTCGCAAATGGCGCGCTTTCAGCAAGGAGAAGTGCTTGTGGCTGACACTACGGACCCGGATTGGGAGCCTATTATGAAGAAAGCCGCCGCGATCGTTACCAATCGCGGGGGGCAGAACCTCGCACGCCGCCATTGTCGCGCGCGAACTGGGAATACCGGCTGTTGTCGGCTGCAGTAACGCGACGGAGGCTGTCCGCGATGGATTGGAGGTAACGATTGATTGCGCTTCCGGCAAGGAGGGACTTATTTTGCGCGGCCTCGTGCCGTTTGAGCGGGAAGAGCATCGGCTGGATAGCGTTCCGCAAACGCGCACGAAGGTTGCCGTGAATATCGGTTCGCCGCAGGAAGCTCTGCGCCTCTGGCGCCTGCCGATTTCAGGGGTCGGCCTTGGCAGGTTGGAGTTTGTGATCGCAAGCCGCATTGGAGTGCACCCGAACGCCGTGTTGGCATATCCCGCGCTCGCGGCGGGTGTGCGAGAAGAAGATCAGGCGCTCGCGCGAGCGATTGAGGAACGCGCGCGAGGCTATGAGTCGCCGCGCGAGTTTTATGTGCTGGAGCTTGCCGAAGGCATCGCCCAAATTGCCGTTGCGTTCTACCCGAAGGAAGTGATCATGCGCTTTTCCGATTTCAAGAGCAACGAGTATCGCTCGCTTTTGGGCGGCGAGCGCTACGAGCCCGTTGAAGAAAACCCGATGATTGGTTGGCGGGGCGCTTCGCGCTACGCGCACCCGGAGTTTCGCGCGGCGTTTGGACTTGAGTGCGAAGCAGTGGACCGCGTGCGGCGCGTGTACGGGCTCGAAAATGTGAGCGTGATGATTCCGTTCGTGCGCACGCCGCAGGAGGGGAAAAAGGTGCTTGCGACGATGGCGGAATTTGGTCTCGGGAAGGAGCGACATCCGGGGCTGAAGGTATATTTGATGGCTGAATTGCCGGCAAATGTGTGGCGCGCGCAGGAGTTTTTGGCGCTTGCCGACGGGTTTTCCATTGGTTCGAACGATTTAACCCAGCTTATCGTGGGAATGGACCGCGATAACGAACGCATTGCCGGGGCGACCGACGAGCGCGACCCTGCCGTGAAAGAAGCCATTCATATCCTCATTCGTGAGTGCCGCAAGGTGGGGAAGTATTGCGGCATTTGCGGGCAAGCGCCGTCGGATTATCCGGAACTGCTAAAGTTTTTGGTGCGCGAGGGGATTACGGCTATCTCACTCGCGCCGGACGCGGTTTTGCCTGCTTTGGAGGCCATCGCGCGCGCCGAAGGCGCGCGCGATGTCGGAGAATCTTCTTCCGCGTGAATGTGGATAAAACAGCCGTGTTCGCGCGCGGGAGTGTGATACAATACACTGCGCAGTATTGCGAGAGACAACCACTGTTTTACTTTTACACGCGTTATCAACTACACGACACTCTCTATGGCGCGTATCGCATTTTTTGGCACGCTTCGCGATTGGGAGGAAGCCGCTCTTCGCGAGCGCCTCTTAGGGCACGATGTCTTGGTGTACCCTACCCCTCTGTCGCCTTCTTTTCTTCCTGAAGAAGCGAAAGGCGCCGAGATTCTTTCCGTGTTTGTTGACGCGCAAGTCTCCGCTGATGTTATTGCTGCTTTTCCCAACTTGAAAGGAATTGTTACTCGATCCACCGGCTACGACCATATCGATTTGGATGCCGCCGCGGAGCGCGGGGTGGTGGTTGCGAATGTGCCGAGTTATGGCGAGAACACAGTTGCAGAGCACGCGTTTGGCCTTTTGCTCGCGCTTTCTAAGCGCATTGTTGACGGCTACGATATGCTCCGCGAGCGCGGCGAGTACGACCCCTCGCGGCTTACCGGCTTTGACCTTAAAGGACGCACCTTAGGCGTTGTGGGTACCGGGCGCATTGGACAGCACGCCATTCGCATCGGTAACGGCTTTCAAATGCGTGTTGTCGCCTACGACGCGTATGCGCGCAAAGAGTTGGAGCAAGAGTTGCACTTTACCTACACGCCAACCTTGGAGGACCTTTTGCGGCAGGCGGATGTGCTCACCCTCCATGTTCCCTACCTTCCGGCGACACACCACCTCATCAACAAGGACAACATTCGTCTTCTCCCCAAGGGGGCGGTCATCATCAACACATCGCGCGGGCCAGTGGTGGAAACAGAAGCCTTGTTTGCTGCGCTGGTGGATGGGCATTTGGCGGGAGCAGGGCTTGATGTCGTGGAAGAAGAAGGTTTTGTAAAAGACGAAATGCATCTTCTGGCGCATGGCTCGGCGGAAGGCCACAACTTGAAAGTTGTTTTGATGAACCACAAACTCATAGATATGCCAAATGTTATTATGACGCCACACAGCGCTTTCAACACGCGTGAAGCCCTTGAGCGCATCTTGCGCACTTCGCTTGACGATATTGACGGCATCTTGCGGGGAGAGCCGGTGAATGTGGTGCAACCTTCGCACTGAGCAGCACTGAGCCCATTCCTGTATGACCACGCCAACCATCAAAGATATTTCCGGCAGGCGCATCATCGATTCGCGTGGATTGTGGACGCTTGAAGTTGAATTGCGCCTTTCTAACGGCTCGCGGGCGTGGGCGTCCGTCCCGCAGGGAAAATCCGTCGGGAGCTACGAAGCCGTGTGCGTTGATGAGCGCGACGCCCTGCGAGCGCTTGAATCAGTCATTGATCCGGCCGTGCGGGGGTTTCGCGCCGGCGACCAGCAGGAGTTTGACGAGCGGCTCATCGCGCTTGACGGCACCACGCGCAAGGAACGTCTTGGCGCGAACACGACGCTCGCGCTGTCATGGGCATACGCTCGCGCGAGCGCTATCTCGCAAGGGAGGCATTTGTGGGAATACCTCGCGGATCTTGCCGATACCGATCCTGATTTTCCCCAACTCTACGCCAATTTGATCAACGGGGGCTTGCACGCGCCGAACGATTTGGACATTCAAGAGTATCTCGTCATTCCTCGTGAGCGCGATCCAGAGAAAGCAACAGACATTGTGCTCAAGATGTATCACGCTCTGCGCGAAGTGCTTGTGGCGCAAAAGGGCGCCTGCGGGGGTTTGGTCGGCGACGAAGGAGGCTTTGGCCCTGATTTTCGCGACAACCTCGAACCACTCCAGTTTTTCTCGCTCGTCGCGCGGGAGGTGGGAGTGGAGCAGTCTGTGTCGTTTGGGCTGGACATCGCCGCAAACTCGCTGTTTATGGAAGAAGACGAACTCAACCATCTTATCGACGAGGCGTGCGACACCTATCCCGTTAACTATCTTGAAGATCCCTTTCGAGAAGACGCTTTTGAAGCGTTCGCGGCATTGACTCAGCGGCGCGGCGGCCAGGCGCGCATCGCGGGGGACGACCTCACGACAACAAACTTGGAACGGATGAAGCGGGCGCACAAAGAGCGATCGATCAACACGATGATCGTCAAACCAAACCAGATTGGAACCGTGACGGAAACGCTCGAAGCAATCGAGCACGCGCGCGCGTATGGCTGGCAAGTTATCGTCTCCCATCGCTCAGGAGAGACGACAGATGACGCGATTGCGGACTTGGCGTTCGCGGTGGGCGCTGACGGTATCAAACTTGGAGCCCCCGCGCGCGGAGAGCGCACGGCAAAATACAATCGCCTGCTTCTCTTGGCTCGGCAGTTTCGGAAGAAGGATTAGCTGAGGCGCATGGAGTGGGTCGTCATGGCGCTGACTGAATGGGCGCAGGCAGTTTCCCACGAGCCGTTGCGTTCGTTTGTGATATTTCTCCTCCTTCTTGTGGGGGGAGAGACGACACTGGTTCCCGTGATGGGGCTTTCGGTTGCCGGCTGGGTAGAACCTTGGCGCGTTCTTGTTTTGCTGGGTGCGGCGACCGTGGTTTCTGATGTGTTGTGGTATCTTCTGGGAGTAGGAGCTGACAGACTACCGCTGAGGCGGATATGGGGCGTGCGGTGGGTGGTGCGGCACTTGGATGACGGCGTGGCGCCAGTGTTGCGGCAGCATCCGGCAAAAATTGTGTTTCTCTCAAAGTTCGTGTTTGGTGCGCGCTCGAGTGTGCAAATGCTTTGCGGAATGTATCGCGTCCCCATCTCGCGCTATTTGCTTGCCTCGCTCGCGGGAGTGATGGCGTGGGGCGCAGGGGTGTGGTTCTTGCTGGCGGTTGCCGCGCGGTGGGTGCCGGTGGAAAACGGGGTTCGATGGTTTGCCCTTGCTGTCGGGGGCGTGTTTTTGCTTACATTTGCCCTGCATATTCTTGTGCGGCGGGTGTGGTGGCGCGGCGTGCTTGAGGAAAAAGGAGACGCTTAACTCAAGAAGACCGTGTACCGCGAATGCGCATAACACAAAAGTACATACATGTGGAGATTCTCCACAAAAGTGTCGTACCGTAATCCTGCGGATGTTGGAATGACGATTGAGTAAAGTAACTATATTGCTAAGAGATGAGAGATATGCTAGTCTCTCGCGAAGAGGGTGCCTGGGCGCGCTGTTTTTTGTGCGACATGTAATGTATATGACTTTGGAAAAAGTGAGTAAAACATTTCGTTCAGTGCTACCGCGAACGCTTGCTGGCGGGCGTGGTTTTCTGCGTTGGAGTTTGCTTGGTTTGTTGGTAGTTGTTGCCGCGGCGGGCGGTTGGTGGTTAATGGTCAATAAAGGAAACGGCGCGGAAGAGTATGTCGTGCAGAGGGGGCCTCTTACGGACACCGTGCGCTTCACCGGCAAGCTCAACACCCGCTCGCGCGCGACGCTTTCGTTTGAACGGGGGGGCGTGGTGAGTTTCGTGGCTCCTGTTGGGCAGAAGGTCCGCTCAGGAGCCGTTATCGCTCGCCTGCAAGCGCAAGACGCGCAAGCGAGGGTCGCAAACGCTCAAGCCGCTCTTGAGGCGGAAGAAGCAAATTTGCAAAAACTTCTGCGTGGCGCTCGACCCGAGGAAAAAGAGCGGGCGCGCATTCGGCTCGCCGACGCACAGGAAGCATTGCGCCAAAAACACGCCGCTTTGATTTCCACCGCGCGCAAGGTGCAAAGCGATATGCGCAGCGCGATCACTCAAAACCTCGACATCATTATGGACGATCCCGCGCGGTCACAGCGTGAGCTGAAATTCAAGACGACGCGAAGCGCGGCGGCCGATCGCTTGCTTTCCGGCCGGGAGGTGGTGATGGGAACGGTTGAGGCGATGGGCCAGAGTATTGCCGCCTTGGAAACGGCTCCCTCATCAGTGGAAGTGCTTCGCGGCCACTATGAGGCGTTGAAGCGCGCGGTTGGAGAGGTGCGTTCCCTCTTTTTGCTTGCTTCCGACGCGCTTGACGGCGCGATTGAAACCCGAGAAGTAAGCCGCCCCACTTTGGAATCGTTCCGCACAAGTGTTGCTGGAGGTTTGGTTGCCCTTTCTGCCGCGGAAGTCGCCCTTGACGGGGCGTTTGACGCCGTCGTGGCGGCGCAACAGGCGCGAAATCTCGCGCAAGCTGATTTTACGGTTTTGGAAGCCGGGAGCGATCCGCAAGACATAGCACTTGCGCAAGCGCGCATTGCTTCCCAGCGTGCGCTTTTAGAGGAGGTGCAAGCGGAATTGGGGCGCTACCGCATTATTGCTCCTTTTGCGGGAGAAATTGGCTCTGTTTATGTGGGTGTGGGCGATCGAGTCCAACCGTATGAGCCTATTGTGGAACTTCTCTCCTCGGGCAGTCTCCTTGTGGAAGGGCGCGTCTCAGAACTTGATGTACCATTCCTTTCTGTTGGGCAGGATGTTGAGATTACCTTTGACGCGCTTGGGGAAAAGGAAAAGTTTGTTGGGAAGGTAACGCAGATCGATCGGGCAGAACAGGAAGTGGATGCCACGCCAACATATGAGGTGAAAATCGCTATTGACGCGAGTGATCCTCGCCTTGCGCCGGGAATGACGACAAATGTCATGAGCTCTATCATACGCGCGCAAGACGCCCTTTTGCTTCCGCGGCGCTTTGTGTGGTATTCAAAAGGCGAATCATATGTATATGTGCAAACCGAAGGGGGGCGGGAAAAAGAGGCGCGCCGCGTTACCCTCGGGCGCGAATCCCGATCGGGTGTTATAGAGGTACTTGCCGGGCTTGAGGAGGGGGAGGTGGTGGTTTCCCCTTAAGGTATGGAAGCGGTGCGCAGGTCCGTCTCGCGGCTGTTGGCTAGTGTTCGCGTGGGGCGCTTTCTTGCGTGGCGCTACTTTACGCGCATAGGGTTCGTGCAAACCGCGCTCACTGTTTTCATTATGTTTCTTACCTTTGCCAACCTTCTGTTGGCTAAGGGCATTCTTGTCGGCATTGTTGACGGTGTTTTTACCACCTTTCAAGATGTGCTTACGGGAGACCTCTACATTACCCCGAGAACAGACAAAGATTTCATTGATCAATCGGAAGCGGTAGAAGCAATACTTGCCGCCACTCCTGATGTCGTCGCGTATAGCCCGCGCGTTATTGTGAAGGGGACTATTGAGTCGGGGTATCAGCAGGCGGCTGTCATCGCGAACGACATGCCGGATGTTGTCGGGGTTGAAATCGCGGGGATTGATCCTATGGCGGAAGCACAGGTTACTTCACTTTCGTCTCGTATGGTGGAAGGTGCGTTTTTGACCAACCTTGACCACAACGGTGTTGTGCTCGGCGCGCGCTTATTGAAGCGATATTTCAATATTGATTCCACCCAAGGGACCCTCGAAGAAGTGTATGTGGGAGATAAAATTCGCCTGCGCGTGGGGAATACCGTTAAAGAAATGACAGTACGCGGGGTGGTGCGTGCAAAAGCGGATCTTGTTGACCGACGCGTGTTTATTCTAGCGAGCGAAGCGCGCAACCTTTCGGGACGCGTGGACCCAAACTACGACGAGTATGCCGTATTAGTACGAGACGGCGTGCCTCCTGAGGTTGTCAAAACACGCCTTCTCGCGCAAGGGATAGGGGATTACGCTCGGGTTCGCACCCCGCAAGACACGGTGGGAGATTTTATTGATCAAATTAAAGACACCTTCACGATGCTTGCTAACCTTATCGGCAGCATCGCACTTGGCGTAGCCGGTATCACTGTGTTTATTATCATTTTCATTACAGCCGTGACGCGTCAGAAGTTTATTGGCATTCTCAAAGCAGTGGGAGTTTCATCAGGGAGCATTGAGCTTTCGCTGGTGCTGTTATCGTTGTTGTATGCCGCCATTGGTATGTTACTTGCGGCTGGGCTTGTTTTTGGCATCGTCGTTCCGTATGTGACAAGGAATCCGATAGACTTTCCGTTTTCCGAGGGTATCGTAAGTGTGTCGCTTGGGGACACGGTGAGCCGAGGAGCCCTGTTGATTGGTATCACGCTTATCGCCGCATTGTGGGCGGCGCGCCGCATTGCGCGCAAGCGTCCTTTGGAGGCAATGTTAGGAAGATAATGATGTGAGAGATTATGCCACGGACAATTATTTCCACGCACAATGTGCGAAAAGTGTACCAAAAAGGAGCGGCGGCCACTGTCGCGCTTGATGGCGTGTCTGTGGAAATACAAGAAGGAGAGTATGTAGCAATTATCGGCAAATCTGGAGCGGGAAAATCAACGCTGCTGTACCAGTTGTCGCTCTTGGATGAGCCCACAGAAGGGGAGGTTATTTTTCTCGGCAAGCCAACCGCGTCCCTGACGGACACACAGCGCACCCTGCTTCGTCTGGAACATTTAGGCTACATTTTTCAAGATTACGCGCTTTTGCCGGAGTTGACAGCGACAGAAAATGTGATGGTGCCGATGCTGATGCGCGGTGTGGAAGAGGAAGACGCCCGCGCGCGCGCTCAAGAAGCTCTGCGTCGTGTGGAGATGGGGCACCGCCTCAACAACCGCCCCAATGAGCTGTCCGGAGGTGAACAGCAGAGAGTTTCCATCGCGCGCGCTATTGCTGATGCGCCTGATATCCTCTTTGCGGACGAACCTACCGCCAACCTTGACACCGTGATGTCGTTTGAAGTGCTTGAACAATTTGACCGTCTCCATCGCGAGGGGCTCACGATCGTAACGGTCACACACGAGTTGGAATACGCACGCCGAGCCAACCGCGTTATAGAATTGCGCGACGGCAAGATCCTTCGAGACGGCCCGGCAGAGGAGGTGATACGCGAGCGGGAGGCGGAAATAGCCGAGATGACGAAGGAGTTGTCGCAGTAACCCGACGCGCGCTTTATGCCCCCGCGCGAGCCCTTGTTTTCTGTTGTCGCGCGTGACCCTCAAAGCCGCGCCCGCGCGGGTATGTTGCGCACCGCGCACGGTATCATCGAAACACCCGCGTTGTTTGCCGTTGCGACCAAGGCGTCAATTAAGGCATTGCCTGTGTGGCTGTGGGAAGCGGCCGGCGTGCAAGCGGTTGTCGTGAATACCTATCACCTCCTTTTGGCGCCTGGGGCGGATCGCGTCGCGTCTCTCGGGGGAGTGCACCAGTTTGCGCGAATTCCTACGCCTGTATTTTCTGACTCTGGAGGATTTCAGGCGTTTTCCCTCGGCGTGGCATTTGGAAGGAGTGTGAGCAAGGTTGTGCGTTCTCAAGAAGCAGCGGATGGCTCGCGGGCTTCTTCGTCGGCGCAAAATGGCGCGCTTTCCCGCATCACGAACGACGGTGTGCAATTTCGTTCTCACCGCGACGGCAGCGTGCATCTTCTCACGCCAGAAGCCTCTATTCGGGTCCAGCACCTCTTGGGGTCCGACCTTATTGTGGCGCTGGATGAATGCACCGACCCTCTGGCGCCGCGCGAGTATCAAGAGGAAGCGCTCGCGCGCACCCATCGCTGGCTCGCACAAAGCATTGCGGCACACCAGCAGTTTGCGCCCGAGACGCGCCGTCGCCTTGGCTGGACTCCAGCGCTGTATGGCGTTGTGCAGGGCGGGAGGTATGAGGAATTGCGCCGAGAGAGCGCGCGTTTCGTGGGCAAGCAGGAAGTTGACGCCATCGCAATTGGCGGCTCGTTTGACGCGGGGGATATCCAAAGCGCCGTGCATTGGGTGGTGGAAGAACTACCGGAGAGTAAACCAAGGCATTTACTCGGCATAGGAGAGCCAGAAGACATCCGCGCCGCTGTGCGCGAAGGAGTGGACACTTTTGATTGCGTACAGCCAACGCGCCTTGCCCGGCACGGCATCGCCTACGGGCCAAATCTTACGAGACTCAATTTGCGCAACGCGCGGTATCGGGAAGACAGCGCGCCGCTTGATCCCACTTGCCGCTGTATGACTTGCCGAAGCGGCTTTTCTCGGGCGTATCTCGCGCATCTCGTGCGCGAGCGGGAAATGGCCGCCGCCACCTACCTCACGCTGCACAACCTGTTTGCCCTGAACCGGCTTTTGCGGGAGGAGCGCCAGCGCATTCTCTCCTTGGGGCGGAGCAATGACTCCGCGGCGTAATAGTGCGGCAAGCTGCCGAGGTGTGATACAGTGCTGATGATGTCCGAGGTTGCACAATACCCAAACTCGCCATTTCGCCTTCACCAGCCGTTTGCACCGGCAGGGGATCAGCCGCGCGCGATTGAGGCCCTTTCCCGCGGGCTTGCCGAGGGTTTGCGCTTTCAAACGCTCTTGGGGGTGACCGGATCGGGGAAGACCTACACGATGGCGCACACCATCGCGCGCTACGGCAAGCCTGCCCTTGTTATCGCGCACAACAAAACGCTCGCCGCTCAGCTTGCGCAGGAGTACCGCACCTTTTTCCCCGAAAACGCCGTTCATTTTTTTGTCTCTTACTACGACTACTACCAGCCTGAGGCGTACATACCAACAACCGATACCTACATTGAAAAAGAAGCCCAAATTAACGAGGAAATTGAGCGGATGCGGCACGCAGCAACGCAAGCCTTATTGACGCGGCGAGATGTCATTATTGTCGCTTCTGTTTCCTGTATTTACGGCTTAGGGTCTCCTGAGGAATACGAGCGCGTCAATTTGCGTTTGCGCGTGGAGCAAAAAGCAGACCGGGCGTCTCTGGTGCGCGCGCTTGCGGGAATGCATTTTTCGCGCGTTGCCGGCGATCTGACGCCCGGTACCTTTCGTGTCGTGGGTTCGCGCGTGGAGGTGATGCCGCGCAACGAGCGAACGATTTTTCGCCTTGTGCTTTCCGAGGAAGTGATTGCGCGAATTGAAGAAGTGCACCCCGTGACGCGCGCTTTTGTTGGCGAGCGGGATGAGCTTTGGCTTTTTCCTGCCAAACACTACATCACATCGCCTGAGCGTTTTGAGGCCGCGCTTTTGGCAATTGAAGAAGAGCTTGCGGAGCGCCTTGCGCAGTTGGAAAAAGACGGGAAGCTCTTGGAGGCGGAGCGCTTGAAGCGGCGCACCCGCTATGATCTTGCTCTTATTCGCGAAACTGGCTATTGCACGGGCATTGAAAACTATTCGCGGCATTTTGACGGAAGGGCTCCCGGCGAACCGCCGTACACACTTTTAGATTATTTTCCAAAAACGCAAGACGGCGCGCCAGACTTTCTCACCATCATTGATGAGTCGCATGTTACGCTCCCACAAATCGCGGGGATGCACGCGGGCGACGCGTCGCGCAAGGACACCTTGATTGAGCACGGATTTCGCCTCCCGAGCGCGAAGGACAATCGCCCGCTGACCTTTGATGAATTTCTCTGCCGCGTGGGTCCTGTGATTGCCACTTCAGCGACTCCCGGTCCGTTTGAACGCAAGGAGAGCATCCCTCCCTACGGGCAAGTTGTTGAGCAAATTGTGCGGCCGACCGGTTTAGTGGATCCTGAAATTGTTGTGCGGCGGGTTTCCGGAGATGGGTCCTATCCGGGGCAAGTTGGCGATTTACTGAATGAAATTGAGAAAGTTCGGGAAAGCGGCGGGCGCGTCTTGGTTACCACGCTTACCAAGCGAATGGCGGAAGACCTTGCGCAGCATCTTGAAAAGCGAGGCGTGCGAGCGTTGTTTCTCCACTCTGATGTGAAGACGATTGAGCGCGTGGAAACCATCACCAAGCTGCGCAAGGGGGAAGTAGAGGTTTTGGTTGGCGTGAATCTCTTGCGTGAAGGGTTGGATTTGCCCGAGGTGGAGCTGGTTGCCATTCTTGACGCGGACCGCGAGGGTTTTCTCCGTTCAGAAACAGCAATTATCCAAACAATTGGGCGCGCCGCCCGCAACGTGCGCGGCAGAGTCGTCCTCTACGCCGACATACTCACTCCTTCGCTTCAGCGCTCCATTGAAGAAAGCGCCCGCCGCCGCGCGATCCAGCTTGCGTATAACCAGCAGCACAACATCACTCCACGCAGCGTGAAAAAAGACATTCACGACATCACGGAGTCTCTGCGCGCGCGGGAGCGCGCGGCTGAGCGCCTTGCTGCTCTTGATAGAGCAAGCGGTGTTCCGCTTCGGGACATCATTAAAGAAAAACGCCGGCAAATGGAAGAAGCTGTCGCGGCGCTTGATTTTGAGACTGCCGCCGTGTTGCGTGACGAAATTCGAGAACTTGAGCGCGGCCTACTCGTGAAAAACCGCTCCAGCGCGGCGCGAAAGCGCTAGGTCGTCTCTCGCCGCGTTCTCTTGCGATTTCACCAAAGGGGAGAGGGAAGCCAAAGGTGGGGATAGCCTTGCCCTGCGCGCGCGGTACTATGTTCTTTCATAGTATTCCTTTACTTTTTTTCACGCTTATGCAAGCTGCAGTGGGGTTTTCTCAAGGGGCCGACGCAAACGCGGTGGGGTATGAGGCGGCACAACGTGCCTTGGAACAACTTGGGTCTGCTGAACCGCACCTCGCGCTTTTATTTTCTTCGGTGCGGTATCATCCGCACAATGTTGTGGCCGGCGCGCGAACAGCGCTGAGAAGCGACATACCGTTTGCGGGAGCGACAACCGCGGGAGAGATAGTTTCAGAAGGCCCGCTGGGGCATCATTCCGTTGTTGTCGCCCTACTTTCTTTGCCAGGCATATCCATTGGCGTTGGGGTGGGTGAAAACCTTAGCGCTGATTCTCACTCGGCAGGCCGGCAGTCCGCAGAAGCGGCCGTGCGCGCCGCCAATGCGCCAGCGCAAGAAGTGTCTGCCGGCCTGGTGTTTTTTGACGGCCTTAGGGGGAATGGATCAGCGGCGGTGCGCGGCGTGGAAGAAGTGTTGGGCTCACAAGCCACCATCGTCGGCGGTGCCGCGGGAGACGACGCGGCGTATCAGCAAACCTTCCAATTTGGCGGCAGTGAGGTTTTAACTGATGCCGTTGTCTGCGCCGCGCTTTCGGGAGATGTCGCGTTGGGTGTTGGCGTGAATCACGGTTGGTCGGCGGTAAGTGGCGAGCACATCGTGACAAAAGCAGAAGGTTCCATCTTGCGCGAAGTTGACGGCAAACCCGCGATTGCGTTGTATGAAGACTACTTGGGGAGAGAACGGGTCGCCACGATGCGGGGTGAGGTGCTTGCGCGGCTCGCACTCTCCTATCCGTTGGGGATTGTGGGCGAACGGCCGGGGGAAGAATATCTCCTGCGCGCTCCGTTTTTTGTTAATGACGACGGCTCTATCGTGCTTGGTGGGGCAATTCAGGAAGGGGATCGCGTGGTTGTAATGGTGGGCGATAAAACAAGCGCAATTGAAGCCGCGCGTCGCGCCGGGCGGCGCGCTAAGGTGGCACTAGGCGGGAGAGAACCTCGTCTCATTCTTATTTTTAGCTGTCATGTGCGCGATAAATTATACTTAGAGCGAACGGAAGGCGCCAAGGAGGTTGCGGCAATTCGGGAAGAACTCGGCGACGCGCCTGTTGCAGGGTTTTATACCTACGGCGAGATTGCCCCCTTGCCGTATGTGGGTGTGTCGGAAGGCGTGGATGTGAGTAAGATTTGCCGCGCGGAAGTGCATAATGAGACGGTGGTTGTGTGCGCCTTGGGGTAGGCTGTGGTATGTTAAGGGACACGGAGACGTTTCTGTTGAGCCGAGCTTGTAGCCGCTGTTATTACAAGGTGTAACACTACAGAGCAACAACAGTATGCCTGTGAGAAGTAATGTCGGCGCTTCTTCGGGGGAAGATAGCTATGTGGTTGGAGTGGAGGCGAGCCAAGCGGCCCTTGCCGGTCTGCAAAGCCCGCGGCTTTTTTTGGTGTTTTCTTCCTCACGCTATGACCAGGAGGCCGTGGTGCGCGGGGTGCGTTCCGTTGTGGGCGCAGAAGCGTTGATTGCCGGATGCACCACAGCAGGTGAAATAGCCACCCAAGGCCCTCTTGAGCGGGCGTCCGTTGTGGTAATGGCTTTGGAGCTTGAAGGAGTGCGCGCTGCTGTTGGCGTAAGCGACACGGTTGCGCAAGACGCGCGGCAAGCAGGAGCGCAAGCCGCCCAGTCTGTGCGTGAACAGCTGGGGGAGGATCCTGTTTTTGCCATTATGTTTCCAGATGTGATTGTGGGTAATGGCTCGGATGTTGTGCGCGGCGTTTTAGACGCGTTGGGGGAGCACTTTCCCGTCGTGGGCGGCGCGCCGGGCGATGATTACCAGTTTGTCCGCACCTATCAATACGCCAATGATACCATCATCTCTGGCGGTGTTGTTGTGCTGGGTTTTGCTGGGGATCTCGCGTTTGGCGTTGGCGTCAAGCACGGATGGGCCCCCATCTCCCGTCCGCACAAGGTAACGCGAGCTCAAGGAGCAA
>RFKD01000003.1 GCA_003694545.1 Candidatus Parcubacteria bacterium
AGCCGCGGGATCATGGTACACGCTCTACCTAACCTACACACTGAGGATGTTGGGTATAGATTTTTTGCCGCTTCCAATACTTCTGGTGTACTATGCGCTCTTTCTCGTATTTATGGTCTTCTTCCTGAGACTGGTTGACCATATTGTGATGCTTGATTCCTTTCAGCAAGAGAGCCGCAAGCATCCCGGCGGCAACGCACCGCAAGAAATGTAGGACCTACGTCATCGCGCCCGCTCATTATCATCTCTTTATTTCCTTGATAATTCCATGGATATGCAAAAGAAAAAGATCGCTCTCTTACTTGGCCATCCTGATAAGGATTCTTTTTCCGGATCAGTTGCGGAAGCGTACGCGGCTGCGGCTGAAGAAGCGGGGCACACCGTGCGGCGTATCTACTTGGGAGAAATGAAGTTCGACCCGATTTTGTGGCACGGCTATAAGGTCATCCAGGAGTTGGAACCTGATTTGGTGCGTGCGCAAGAAGACATTAAATGGGCGGACCATCTTGTGGTTGTGTATCCCAACTGGTGGAACACTATGCCGGCCCTTCTGAAAGGGTTTTTCGATCGGGCATGGCTTCCCGGGTTTGCATTTAATTTTGAAAAACCGAGCGGCCGGCTCATTCAGCGAATGAAAGGGAAAACAGCGCGCGTTATTATTCTCTCAGGCACCCACTCGCCTATAATGACTTGGCTTAAGTTTGGTGACTTTACCAACGAGATAGCGCGAGGCATTTTGGGTTTTTCCGGGTTTGGAGTGCGCGTAAGCGCCTTTGGACCTTGTGAGCACTGTTCAGACCAACGCCGCCGGGCCTGGATGGAAAAGGTAAAAGCGCTTGCTCGAGAAGGGGCGTAGCATTGGAAGAGGAGGCGAAAGGTGGTAGGATAGCCCCGCTATGGGCTTGTCATTAGGGATTGTCGGCTTGCCGAATGTCGGGAAATCTACCTTGTTTAACGCGCTCACGCGCAAGCAGGTTCCTGCGGAAAATTATCCCTTTTGCACCATTGATCCTTCTGTAGGGATTGTGGGCGTTCCGGACCCTACGCTAGAGCGTTTGGCGCAGATGTCTGCCTCCCGAGAGACGATTCCGGCCGTGGTTGAATTTGTGGATATCGCGGGGCTGGTGAGAGGCGCCGCGCAAGGCGAGGGGCTCGGCAACCAATTTTTGGCGCACATTCGAGAAGTGGACGCGATTGTCCATGTGGTGCGTATTTTTGAAGATACAAACATCACCCATGTGGAAGGCGAGATTGATCCGGCGCGCGACATTGCCACGATCCACTACGAGCTTATATTGGCTGATGTGGAGACGGTCCGCAAACGGCTCGCGGCGCTTGAAAAAGATCGTAAACGGCAAGATAAAATTGCCGAGCAGAAATATGCCGCGTATAAAAAACTTGAACAAACACTGCTGAGCGGCAAGCGAGCAGCCCAGGCCATTCTTTCTCCGGAAGAGCTGGCGCTCACGCAGGAAGCGCATCTCCTTACAATGAAGCCGGTCTTGTTTGCGCTTAACGCATCCCTCACAGGCATTAACCTTCATGAACACCGACAGGACCCTCGCTGGAAGGCGTTAATGAGCACTCTTGAAGAAGAGGGCGCTCAATGGGTGGTGGTTTACGCTGGGCTGGAAGCTGAGCTTGCGGATTTGAACCCCCTGGACCGCGCTTCCTTGCGCAAAGAATTTGGCGTGCTGGATGACGGATTGGGCGACTTAATTCGCGCGGCGCACACAACCTTGGATCGCATTACATTTTACACCACAGGCGAAAAGGAAAGCCGCGCGTGGAGTGTTCCTCGCGGGGCAACCGCGCCTGAGGCGGGCGCCGCGATCCATACTGATTTTCACGATCGTTTCATCCGAGCGGAAGTGATTAACGCCCAGAAACTACTCCAAGCAGGTTCGTATGCAGCGGCGCGTGAGCGAGGGTTGGTGCGAACTGAGGGGAAAGAGTATGTGGTGCAAAACGGAGATGTGATGCTTTTTCGCATCGCGTCTTCTCAAGGAGGGTAATGATGTGGTACAATTGCAGTTGACTATGCGGCACACCACACATTCTTCATTCTGGCTTATGCTTGTTGAAGCCGCTGTGGCGCTCGGGTTGAGCGCGGCGCTCGTAGCAGGGGGCTTCGCGTTCGTTAACTGGTGGCT
This sequence comes from Candidatus Parcubacteria bacterium, assembly GCA_003694545.1. Classification (GTDB taxonomy): domain Bacteria; phylum Patescibacteriota; class Minisyncoccia; order Phycocordibacterales; family UBA12088; genus J119. The sequence goes on from RFKD01000003.1 coordinate 2,154, forward strand.
CCCTGACCCAACGAACCCTTGGACGATCCGCGCGGCGCCAGATTCGCTGAGGTTTGCGATGGCGATGCTGTTTGTGCTCGCGCCGTTGTGGTGGTTGGTGCGCCGCACGCGGGAGAAAATCAAGGAAATCCACCCAGCGCATTGGTGGATCATTGGAGCGCTTGCGTTTTTGAGCGCGATTGTGCTTGCAGGAGACGCAATTACGCTCTTGTATCAGTGGTTTTCAGGGGAACTCACAGGGCGCGTCGGTGCTAAAATTACCTGGCTAGGCTTGGTTGCAGGCGGTGCGCTCGCTCTTTACGGGGGAGAAATGCGCGCGGGAGCAGTGGGAGGCGATTTTGTTCGTAAAGCTGGGACATTCGCAAGGGCAGGAGTAATGGCACTTGTGGTTTTTGTTGTCGTTGCAGGTTTTGCGTCGGTGGGATCTCCTTCATACGCGCGCAATTTGCGGTATGACGAACTGCGAGAAAACGCGCTACGCGAGTTGGTTTGGAGAATTCAGTCATACGCACTTGAGCGCGGATCTTTACCAGCGTCACTTTCTGATGTGCTTAGCTCAGCGCATGGCGATTTGTCGCTTGAGGACCCTGAAACAGGGGATCCTTTTGATTACAAAACTCTTTCTGAGTCGTCTTTCGAACTGTGCGCTGTTTTTGCGCTTCCGTCGCCGTTAACGCGAGCGTGCGGTGAAGACCAACGATGCCGGCGCCTTGTTGGCGAGGACGATATTTCGCTTCATTCAGCCGGGAAGTGGTGCGTGACGCGGACGATAGACACGCCGTTAAAAGACGGCAGCCCAAGAATGCCGGCTCTGGTTCCTCTGCGTGATTAGTCCTGTGGGGAGCGGTGTACCTGTCAGTGGTCATACACACCAGCGTATGGCACATTCCTACGATCCCCACACCATAGAAGCCAAATGGCAAGCGCGGTGGGCCGCCGAGAATGTGTTTGCTGCTCGAGAAGACTTGGGAAAAAGGAAAAGCTACTTACTCGTGGAGTTCCCGTATCCTTCAGGGGCTGGGCTCCACGTTGGCCATGTGCGTTCCTATTCTGCGATGGACGCCATTGCCCGCAAGCGACGCCGAGAAGGGCAAGAAGTACTGTACCCTATGGGTTGGGACGCGTTTGGTCTGCCGACAGAAAACTACGCTATAAAGACAGGCCGACCTCCGCAAGAGATAACGCAGGAAAACATTGCTACCTTCCGGCGTCAACTGCAGTCATTAGGTCTATCATTTGATTGGAATAGAGAAATTAACACGACCGACCCTTCCTACTACCGCTGGACGCAATGGATCTTTATTCAGCTTTTTAAGCGTGGGCTTGCGTATAAGGCAAAAGGATGGATCAATTGGTGCCCCAGCTGTAAGATCGGCCTTGCGAACGAAGAAGTGGTGGATGGCGGTTGCGAGCGGTGCGGAGCACCTGTGGAGAAAAAAGAGCGGGAGCAGTGGATGCTGCGCATTACCGCGTACGCCCAGCGGCTCTACGACGATCTTGATACGGTGGATTATATTGAACGCGCCAAGGTAGGGCAGAGAAATTGGATTGGCCCGTCAAAGGGCGCGATTATTCCTTTTGCGCTTGCTGGAGAAGAAGGCGAGGGAAAAGAAGTGGTGGAAGTATTCACCACTCGCGCTGATACATTATTTGGCGTAACTTTCCTCGTGCTTGCTCCCGAACATCCGGCGGTGGAGCGTTTGTTGTCGTCGCTGTCTAACCGAGATGAAGTTGACGACTATGTCAAAGCGGCGCTTAAGAAGAAAGATTTTGAGCGAACCGCTGAAGGGAAGGAGAAAACGGGGATTCTCCTCAAGGGGATAATTGCCTTGCACCCCGCAACAAAAGACCCTCTTCCTGTTTTTGTTGCCGATTATGTCTTGCCGCACTACGGAACGGGGGCAGTGATGGGGGTGCCGGCGCACGACGAGCGGGACGGGGAGTTTGCTCAGCGTTACCACCTGCCTATCAAACAAGTGGTGCGGCCGCACGACGGTTCGGTAGCCTCCTTGCCCTTTGCACAAGACGGCGTGCTGGTGAATTCTGGACAGTTTGATGGAATGACGAGTGAAGAAGCGCGCAAGGCCATCATGGACGCGGTGGGGGGGAGGGAACACACCACTTATCGCTTACGCGATTGGGTGTTTTCCCGCCAACGATATTGGGGCGAGCCTATTCCTATGGTGTATTGCGAACGCTGTGGTTGGCAGCCTCTTCCAGAAGAATCACTACCGTTGGAGTTGCCAGAATTGAAAGAATATCAGCCGACTGAAGAAGGGGATTCGCCTTTAGCGCGTCTTGAAGAGTGGGTGCGGACCACCTGCCCCGCCTGTGGCGGGCCCGCCCGGCGTGAGACCGATGTGATGCCGAATTGGGCGGGCTCGTCTTGGTACTACCTTCGCTACACCGATCCATACAACAACGAGGCGCTTGCGTCTTCAGAAAAACTGGCTTACTGGATGCCGGTGGATTGGTACAATGGCGGGATGGAACACACGACCTTGCACCTTTTATATTCGCGTTTCTGGCACAAGTTCCTTTACGACATAGGCGTTGTCCCCACCCAGGAACCCTATGCGCGGCGGACTTCGCAAGGACTTATCCTTGCGGCCGATGGCTCAAAGATGTCGAAGTCGAAAGGAAACACCGTTAACCCCGATGAGGTGGTGGAACAATATGGCGCCGATACGCTGCGCGCTTACGAAATGTTTATGGGACCGTTTGACCAACCGGTCGCGTGGTCGATCAATGGGCTCGTTGGCATTCGGCGTTTTTTGGAGCGTGTTTGGAGCTTGTTGGAGCGGGTTGAAGAACGCCAACCTTCTCAAGAGGCGCTCACCTTGATGCATCGCACTATCAAAAAGGTATCAGAAGACATTGAAGCGATGAAATTTAATACCGCCATTGCCGCTTTGATGGAATACACGAATGCGCTGATGAAAGAGGCAAGTATCCCCAAAACCGCTCTCGCGGCTCTGTTTTCGCTTTTGGAGCCGTTTGCGCCGCACATTGCCCATGAGGGATGGGAGCGCCTTGCGGGAAAAGGGGCCTTGCTGTGTAAGGAACCATGGCCCCAGTGGGACCCAGCGGTTTTGCAAGAGGGCGAGGTCACCGTAGCCGTGCAAATCAATGGCAAGACCCGTGCCACTGTTTCTGTTGCAGCAGGATCCACAGAAGAAGACATCCACAAGGCGGCGCTTGCGCATCCGCGCGTAGCGCAAGCGCTTGCCCAACAAAACATTCAGCGTGTCGTTGTAGTTCCAGGCCGTGTGGTGAATTTTGTGGTAAGGGAGAGACAATGACCGCCGTAGAGAGACAGTTGATTGACTTTGGTAAAAAATGTGTTATTATTTACGCGTATATGCCTCAACAACAGGGGAAAACCGCGAAGCAAAGGGTGACGCTTTCTTTTCGCCCCACAAAAGTGGTTGATCGGCTCTTACGCGAAGTTCCCGAGCGAGTTCGGGATGTGCTGACTCGCCGCTTTGGTCTCGGAAAAGATGAAGAGCGGCAAACCCTTGAAGCCATTGGAAAGCGCTATGGCATTACGCGGGAACGCGTACGCCAGATTGAGCTATACGGCCTGTCATTGATTCGAAAAAGCGCTGTGTACCGAGAGATGGGGCCGGTGTTTGAAGAATTAACCCGCGCGGTTGACGCTTTGGGCGGCGTCGTGCCTCACGAGGATCTCTTTTCTTTCTTGGCCTCTCATCGATCCTCCGAAAACGCGCTGTTTTTCCTTATGACGGTGGGTGACGAATTTTTCCACGCGAAAGAAACGCCTGAGTTCCGCGCTCACTGGTTTTTGGACCCGCGACTTTCCCAAAAAGTTCAAGAAGCGTTGCGCAATTTGTACCACGAGCTTCCCGACGACGCATTAGTTCCGGAGCACGAAATGATCGACCGCTTCCTCCGTCATTTACAAGGCGTGAACGATCGCTATTTCAATGAAGAGGTGGTCACGCGTTGGTTGTTTATCGCGAAAAAACTCGGCCGCAACCCTTTGGGGGAATGGGGAAAAACTAACGCGCCGCACATACGTTTGCGCGGCATTCGCGACTATGCTTACGCGGTTTTGCGCCGGCACGGATCTCCTATGCATTTCCGCGAGGTGGCGCGGGTGATAACTGAACTTTTCCAACGCAAAGCGCACGAAGCGACGACCCACAACGAGCTTATTAAGGACCCCCGTTTCGTTCTCGTAGGGCGCGGTGTGTACGCTTTGCGCGAATGGGGATACGAAGAAGGGGCGGTGAAAGACATCATAGAGCGCGTCTTGAGGGAGCATGGCCCTTTGCCGCCAAAAGCTATAGTTGATTTTGTGAAGCGTGAGCGGTATGTCAAAGACGCCACCATTTTAGCGAACCTCCACGACACGACGCGGTTCCGCCGCCTAGCCGACGGCCGTTATGCGCTTGCGCGTGATGTTGTAGTAATAAACCAGCCCTAACCGTCTTGCGAGATCGCGAAGGCGGGCCGCCCTGGGAGGTTGGTGAGCGTTTCAATTGAGACTCCCTACATTTTAGGGGCAGCCGGCAGGCCTCGTCGGGAATTCTCTGCCGCGCGTTGTGCTACAATGTCTTACTATGTGGCAATCCGTAAGTGGATTGACAACATGGCTTGAAGGTTGGGGGTTGAGCATACAGCGTATTGCCTTTGCGCTGTTTGGCGCGGCCGTACTCGTGATGGTTGTGTTCGCGCAAGATTTGCTTGCGAGTTCGCTTCTGGCTTTGGTCGTATTATTCCCGCTTATAGGGCCGCCTCTTGCGTTGCTCGGCATTTTTCGATGGTGGGTTAATTATGCTCGGCTGAGGTTTCTCTTGGAAAATCCCATGGTTCTGTTGGAGATTGTTATGCCGCAGGAGGTGCGGCGTACGCCTCGCGCGATGCAAGCGTTTTTTGAGGCGCTCTATAAGCCATCGGGAGAATCAACCTTTCTCGACATCTATATTAAGGGGAAGACCCGTCCGTTTTGGGCGATTGAAATTGTCTCGCACGCGGGGCAAGTTCGTTTTTACTGCTATGTACGCAAAGCCTTGCGGGCTAATTTTGAAGCAATCTTATACGGTTATTATCCGGAAATCACTATTCGTGAGGCGGAAGACTACACGCGCCGGTTCCCCTATAAGGAAGAGAGTGAAGATCTTTTCGGCTTTAACTACACCCTTACGAAACCAGATGTGTACCCCATTCGCACATATGCGGATTTCAAAACTGATGACACCCTTCTCAAACCGGAGGAGCGCGTTGATCCTCTCGCGATGGTGCTGGAACAAATAGCAGACACCGGGCCTAATGAGTTTGTGTGGCTGCAGATTGTGTTTCGCTCCCACAGAGCCTCAGAGCGCGCGTTGAAAGAGCAATATAAACAAGAGGTCAATAAGCTTTGTGACGAGTACTATGCCAGAGACAGTGCGGGAAATCCGGATTACGGCAAACTGCCCGGGCTCACATCTGACATCATTAAAGCAATGCAACGCAAATTGGAACAGCATCATTATCAAGTGGGTATGCGCATTATTTACAAGGCGAAAAAAGATTCGTTTGTCGGCTCCCGCATTTCTCAGCTAGTGCATCTCCTCCAGGTGTTTAATTCGCAACTATTTAATAGTTTCGCGCCGGGCGGGTGGCTTACGAAGTATGATTATCCCTGGCAGGACATCACCGGTTACCGGCAAGCATATGACAAACGCCGCCTGTTTTATCTTTTTCAGCGTCGGGCGTGGTTCACCCCGTATTATTGGGAAAACTACTTTGTGCTTTCCTCTGAAGAGCTGGCAACCCTGTTCCACCCCATTGGCGCGGAGGTCTTAGGCTCCAGGGTGGCACGGCTGGAAGCGCGACGCGTGGAGCCGCCCGTGCATTTGCCTAGCGCCGGTACTGCCGTGTTTGAGGAGCAGGGAGGCAGAGCGTAGGGTTGTCGGCTATCGTCTATGCCGCGTGTATCGTCCTTGTCGCATTTTCTTGCGCTGCATCGCGAGGTCATACGGCTCATAACTTTTGTCCTCGCTTTGGCTTTGTGGGGAAGCGCCGTCCTCCTCCTGCCGCCGCGCTCGTTTGTTGGCGGAGTGGTATTGCGCATTCCTGAGGGGGTTACTGCGAGGGCGGTGGCCAAAACGCTTGCGGAAAATGGCGCCGTCGTGCACGAAGCGCTCTTTATCGTCTCTCTCTTTTTGGTCGGCGGCAATGACGCTACGGTGCAATCAGGGGCATACCTTCTGCACGATCCGCTTGGGCCCGCTGTGTTGGCGTGGCGCCTCACGCGCGGCGTGCACGGCGTCGCTCCCGTGCGCGTTACCATACCAGAAGGGTTGGCATCTTACGAGATTGCCGACATCCTCTCTGGCACGCTTTTGAATTTTTCTCGAGAGCAATTCTTGACGCTCGCCGAAAAGAAGGAAGGGTTTTTGTTTCCAGACACTTACGATTTTTCTCCCTTCGCTGCGCCGCAAGAGGTGATGAGGATTATGCGGAGCAATTTCGACAAAAAAACCGAGCCTTTGCGAGAAAAGTATCACCTCGACGAAACGAAGCTTTCCCGAGCAGTCATTATCGCCTCTCTTTTGGAGCGTGAAGCAAGAACGAGTGAGGATCGTCGTCTCATAGCCGGCATTATTGAAAACCGCCTGCGGGCGGGTATGCCCCTGCAGATTGATGCTGTGTTTGGGTATATTTTCCGCAGGCCGCCGTTTCATCCGAGCGGGGAAGAGGTGTTAGAAGTGGACTCCCCGTACAATACCTATCGTTACGCCGGTTTGCCGCCTGGTCCTATTGGGAACCCTGGTTTATCGGCTCTTGAAGACGCGCTCAATCCCACCCCATCGGATTACTTGTATTATCTTACCGATCGAAACGGAACCATGCACTACAGCCGAACATTCACGGAACATGTTGCTAAAAAACTCCGTAATCTCCAACCGCAGTAACATACTCTTATGAGTTCGGGTGTTCACAGCGATGTTCTCGTCGGCCTCTCGGGGGGCGTTGACTCAGCAGTGGCTGCTTTGCTTCTCAAAGAAAGGGGAAAGTTCCCGCACGGAGTTTTTTTGCGGACCTGGACGCCCCCTCATTTGCCGTGCTCCCAGGATGAGGACCGCCTGCACGCAATAGCAAACGCAGTCGCACTTGGTATTCCCTTTATGACGCTTGACACAAAAGACGCATACTACGAGAAAGTGTTTTTGCCTATGATTGAAGCGTACAAGCTCGGCCTCACCCCTAACCCTGATATATGGTGCAATCAAAGCGTGAAGTTTTTATTCCTTTTTGAGGCTGCGCAAGGGCAGGGAGCTTGTTTTGCTACCGGCCACTATGCGCGGCGCGAAGAAGACAAAAACGGCGCCCCGCTTTTGCGTGCGGCTCGAGACGCGAAAAAAGACCAAACTTACTTCCTTTCTTCAATTCCTCGCGGCATCTTTTCATCAGTACTCTTCCCGCTCTCAGATTTGTTGAAAGAAGACGTGCGCGCCATTGCGCGTGAGCACAATCTCCCTTCCGCGCATCGGCGCGATAGTGTCGGACTTTGTTTTTTAGGGACTTTTTCTCTCAAGGAACTCTTGGCGCCATACCTTCCATTGACGCCTGGACCGGTGGTCAACCTCAAAGGGGAAGAACTAGGGTGGCACGAAGGTTTGGCGCTTTACACCATTGGACAGCGCCATGGGTTTTTTGTCACTCCGCAATCATCCCAATCGCCAGTTTGGTATGTTGTAGCCAAAATACCTGAGACGGATACGCTTGTGGTTCACACTGATCGAGAGGTGAGCGCCGTGACTTCGGTGCGCGCGACACAGTGGAATTGGCTTGTTGACCCGTTGGACAGGGAAGAAAAGTTGTGGGTGCGGTATCGCCACGGCCAGCCACTGCAAGAAGCGCGGTTGTGCCCTTTGGCCCAACTGACGGACTGCATCATTGAGTTTGCTGAGAGGCAAGTCGCCGTTGCGCCCGGCCAATGGATCGTGGCATATCGCGCTGACGGCGTTGTGGTTGGCGGCGGTACCATTGCGGCATATCCATATCCCGCGCTAAAGTATCTTATATGAGAGGACACGACGGGACGCCTCGTATTATTGTTCGCAAGGCTGACGGAAGCCACGAGCCTTTCCACGAAGAAAAACTCGTAAAGTCACTACGCCGCGCCGGAGCGTCTGACGAAGTAATTCAAGAGATTTTGACACACTTAGCCGCGCATCATTATGGCGAGATGACTTCACAGCAAATATACGAGCACGCTTTCCGCCGTCTTAAGCAACACGAGCCTTTTTCCGCGGCGCGATATTCCCTGCGGCGCGCGCTGTTTTCCCTTGGACCGACAGGGTTCCCCTTTGAAGATTTCATTGCTGAGGTGTTTCGGGCGCAGGGGTATGTCGCGCAAGCGGGGGTTCGAATGCAGGGTAAGTGTTTGGATCACGAGATAGATCTCGTAGCAGAGCGGGGCAACACGCGGGTTTTTGCTGAATTAAAATTTCATAACGACCCCTCACAGCGCACTGATGTTAAAGTGGCGCTCTATGTGCAGGCGCGTTTTGCTGATTTGGAGTCGCACGCGCGGACACTGGCGCAGGCCGCGCCATACCTTCTCAAAAAGATGCTCATCACAAACACAAAGTTCACCCAAAGCGCCATACGGTACGCGTCCTGCGTTGGCTTGTCGCTTTTAGGATGGAGCTACCCCCCGAAGGGTAATTTGCGCGACCTCATTGAAGAGACACGGACGATCCCTATCACTACGCTCGTACATCTTACGCAAACCGAAAAAGATGCCCTCCTCGCGCGCGGCGTTTTGTTGTGCCGCACATTACTAGAACATCCGGAGACGCTCGAGGATGCGGGCATCAGTAAGACGAAACACGACACAATACTCGACGAGTCAAGGTACTTGTGTGGAGGAGGGCGGGGGGTGTATACTCGCTGGTAAAGCGTAAAGTTTAATGAGGTGGTCCTGTATGGCGTCGCGCATCCTCGAGAAGACCCCAGGGCAGTGGGTCGTCGTCGCCGTCTTTATTGCTGGTTTTTTGTTGGGTGCCTTCGCTATGTGGTTGGCCTCGAGACAAACAGCGCCGCTATCTTTCGATAATGGGACGCAACAAGCCGAAACGTCAGCTGAAGCGCGCCCACGAGAGAATCCTACGCAAAAATATACATTCGCTTCCGCAAACATCCCGACAGATAGTGTGCGCGATGAACGCCTTGTTTTAGGGGCGCGCGTCGTGGCGCCCGACCAGTCAGCTGGTAGTAGTGTGCGGGTAACTGACCTTTTACTGCCGCCGGAAGGCGCTTGGGTTGTGGTCCACGAGATCGGACCAAATGCTGTATTCCTCAACGCGTTAGGTGCACGCCGCTATGACGCGAATGTCCGAGAGGGGGTTGTTAAGTTGTTGCGGGGTACCGAACCTGGCAGACAATACGCTGTTGTGCTATATCATGATGACGGCGATCGCCAGTTTTCTCTCAAAAAAGATTTTCCCTTGCTTGACGCACAATCCCACGAGCCCGTCTTTGATCTGTTTACTACCACACCCCCCTCACAAGAAACTTCTCACGAAGAGTAAAGTCATATGACGCAAATTCTCGCTTATCTTGATCCGTTGTGGGATAACCCAGATGCCACCTTGTTTCTCCAGCTTCTTGTCGCACTGGCGGTAGGAATGTTGTTGGGGGCGGAACGCGTGCTTGCCGGTAAGACCGCTGGCGTCCGTACGCACGCGCTTGTTGCGATGACTGCAACACTCACCGTTTCCCTCGGCTTGCGATATCTAGAGCATTCAGGTAACCCTGATGATTTGTTTCGCATCATTCAAGGGATTGTCACAGGCATCGGGTTCCTTGGGGCGGGAATTATTCTCTTGCGCGAAAACCAAATAAAAGGGTTGACGACAGCGGCGGGGCTCTGGTTCACTACAGGCATTGGTATTGCCATTGGGCTTGGTTTTTATGTTACCGCTCTCTTGGCGACCGCGCTGGCGTTGTTTGTGTACCGGGTGTTGTGGGATCTCGAGCAAGAGGTGAAAGAAATCCTCGCCCTCCGAAACAATCGTTCATCTGATGCGGACGGCGTCAAGGAATGATGGATTTGAGAATTACTATGCAGCGTCTGTGGTCTCCCGAACGAGAGGCGCCGTATCCACTTTCTCGATCACGCATTGACCTTTTTGTGGAATGTCGGCGTTGTTCGTATCTTTCTGAGCGATTGGGCGTGCGCCGCCCCTTTGGCCCTTCTTTTACGCTCAACAACGCGGTCGATACACTCCTGAAGCGCGAATACGACCGCTATAGGCGCGAGCAAACCATTCCTCCGCTTCTCGATCGGGAGAACATTGCTGCGGTTCCGTTTGACCATCCGGATCTTCCTGCATGGCGGGACAATCGGCGAGGCATTCGTTTTGTTCACAAAGAAAGCGGTTTTGAGGTGTTTGGCGCTATTGACGACGTGTGGATAACCCCCAGCGGAGAGCTCATAGTGGTGGATTATAAAGCCACAAGTAAGGAGCGGGGGCCAACCTTAGACAGCCGCTGGGGCGAGCAGTATAAACGACAGCTTGAAGTATATCAGTGGCTTTTTGCGCGCAACCATTTCTCTGTGCATCCTACGGCCTATATCGTGTATGTCAACGCAACAACCAGTGAGAAGCAATTTGATCGAACGCTTCATTTCGAAGAGTATTTGTTTCCGCACCACGGCGACACTTCGTGGATAGAGCCAACCTTGCTTGCTATGCGAGAGACATTCCTCAGCGATAAAGTGCCACCTCCGTCGGAGCAGTGCGAATTTTGCCTTTACCGAAATCAAGCGCGATCAGCGTTGCGCTCTTTGTATGCCAAAGAAACCGAAAGCGGCACAAACGTTCAGTAAGGCTGGGCTTGCGACGCGAAGAGCGTGGATTTGGCTGCTCGTGCGGTGTGTGCCGCGCGGACGGGTTACCACGTACGCCGTTTTGGCGCGCGCTCTTGGGTTGCATCCCCGTGCCGTCGCCTTAGCACTGCGCAGCAACACTTCTCCTTTAATTCCTTGCCACCGAGTCGTGCACCACAACGGCGCCTTGGGGGGTTATAATCGGGGGAGGGAGCAAAAGCGGCGCCTTCTCCAACAAGAGGGCGTGTGGAAAAACAGTGGTATAGACATGCGATGCATTCTTGAGGTATGATAGATGCAATGCGGCACATTTCTCGGCGACTTTTTTCTCGCTTCAGCATCGTGGTGGTGTTGGCAGTGTTGACCGTTTTGCTTGGTGGAGGTTTTGTGGCTTATGTGCGTGATGTAGGAGGGGTACGCAGTGGACTGCCGCCCGTGGTTCTTCGCTTTGATGGTCAGCCAGTGAGCAAGGAGACATTTTTACAATATGTTCGCTTGGGGCAACTAACTTATTTTGCCACTCCGGAAGAGTCTTCGTCTTTATCGAGAGACAATCTCTACGAGCTTGTGTTGAATGATATGATCGCCAATTATGTTCTCTTTGCCGCGGCAGCAGATAGGGGCATTACGGTGGATGACGCGGAGGTTCAAAAAGCGATAGAAGAGATGCGCAAAAGGGATCCTGACCACTACGCGGCTCTCCAACATGCGGTGGGCGACGAGGCCGCCATACGGGATTTTATACGCCGCGACCTCATTATTCGTAAGTTTCTCGACGCAATCTTTGAATCAGATCCAATAGTTGTGACAGACGAAGAAATCGCCGCTCTTTATGCCGCGGCACGCGAACAGCAAGAGGCTACTGATACCAGCCTGCCAGAACTCGCGCAAGTTCGCGATATTATCCGGGAAGAGATTCTGCGACAAAAAGCAATGCAGCGGGTCGGACAGCTCGTTGCACAACTTCGCCCACAACACACCGTCGAAGTCTTGTGGCAGGCGGAAAACTCTTCATAATAGTCGTCTCATATGCATACCAAAGCTCAGTCCCCCTTGGGCTTGAATGAGGTGCGCTCCCGTTTTTTGGCTTTTATGCGGGAAAGGGCTCACGTCATCATCCCTTCAGCCTCTCTCTTGCCAAAAGATGATCCGACCACGCTGTTTACGGGAAGCGGAATGCAGCCTCTGGTTCCCTATCTTCTCGGAAAGCCGCATCCTGCGGGTGGGCGCCTCGCGAACAGCCAAAAATGCTTCCGGCAAATGGACATTGAAGAGGTTGGGGACAACCGGCACACCACCTTCTTTGAGATGCTCGGCAATTGGTCGCTGGGGGACTATTTTAAAGAGGAACAATTGCGGCAGTTCTTTACCTTTCTCACTGATCCCGAAAGTGGCCTCGGCCTTTCTCCTGAACGCTTGTATGTCACGGTCTTTGCGGGAGATACGAAGCTTGGTATCCCTAAAGACGACGAGAGTATCTCTATTTGGCAGGACATCTTTTCCCGCGTCGGCATCACAGCGTCCGCCGTGGTGTTAGGGGATGAAGAAAACGCCGCTCAGCAGGGAATGCAGGGAGGGCGCATTTTCGCGTACGACGCGAAAAAGAACTGGTGGTCACGCGCAGGTGTTCCGGAAGCTATGCCGCCTGGGGAACCGGGGGGACCAGATTCTGAGGTGTTTTACGATTTTGGGCCCATTGATGAGCAAGGGAAGGAGCGGCACGATCCGGGGCGTTTTGGTCCGTACTGCCATCCCAACTGCGACTGCGGGCGCTTCGTGGAGATCGGCAATTCGGTTTTTATGGAATTCATAAAACAGGAAGACGGAACATTCGCGAAGCTTCCGCAAAAAAATGTTGACTTCGGCGGGGGATTGGAGCGGCTTACTGCCGCCGCGCAGCATCGCGCGGATGTATTTCCCTGCGCGCATGGTCCCATTATTGATATCCTTGAGTCAGAAAGCAAAAAACCCTATCGAGAAGATGAAGCTTCCACCCGCGCGATGCGCATCGTCGGGGATCATATGAAGGCTGCGGTATTTCTCATTACCGACGGAGCAATGCCGAGCAACACTGAAGCGGGATATGTCGTGCGCCGCCTTATTCGTCGAAGTGTCCGATATGCGGATACTCTCGGGCTTCCGCCTGCATTTTTAGGCCGCATTGTCGCGGTGGTCGCGCAAATGTACGCTGAGGCATATCCTGAAGTCTACGAGCGGCAGAAGGCAACCCAACAAGCAGTGGAGGAAGAAGAACAGCGCTTCAGGACGACTCTCGCAAAGGGAATGAGACTTCTTGCACCCCACTTGCGGACGGGGAACACCATCGATGGAGAAACCGTGTTTCAACTTGTTACCACATACGGCTTTCCGCGTGAGATGATCGCCGAGATTGCCGCGGAGCATAATGCGACCATCGACGAGTCTGGTTTTGCAGAAGCAATGCAGCGGCATCGGGAGCAGTCCCGCAAAGGAGCGGAACGCAAGTTTAAAGGGGGGCTCGCCGATCACAGCGAACAAACCATCAAATACCACACCGCGACCCATCTTCTACATGCCGCCTTGCGCAAAGTGCTCGGTGAGCATGTGCTTCAGCGCGGCAGCAACATTACCGCAGAGCGTCTGCGTTTTGATTTTTCTCATCCCCAGAAGCTCACTAACGAAGAGTGCGCTCGCGTGGAAACTCTCGTTAACGAATGGATACAAGCAGATCTTCCTGTGCGATACGAAGATCTGCCGCTTGCGCAAGCGCGCGCGCGGGGTGCCATTGGCCTTTTTGGGGAAAAGTATCCGGAAATCGTCCGCATTTATACCATAGGCGATCCTTCCGATTCGGTCAGCATAGAATTTTGCGGAGGTCCCCATGTGGAACACACAGGTGTTCTCGGCACATTCCGCATTGTTAAGGAAGAAGCGCTTGCGGCGGGGGTGCGAAGGATTCGCGCTGTGTTAGAATAGGGGGTGCCATGAGCAGTTCGTTTCGCGCCACACTTCGCTTGCCTCGTCTCTCTGATCGCGCTACCAACCCGCTTTCTACGGCATTTGCATCCGTGGGGAGCCGTTCAGCGTCGTACGCGTGCTTGTTGGAGGCGCAACCAGAACCACGTTTTGCGCGTCTCCATGAGCCTCCTTTGTTGTCTTGGAGTACGCTACTTACACAAAAAACACCCAAGCCCGTTGTTGTGGCCAGCATGCTTTTCACAAGAATTGCTCAAACAGTTCCCCCTTCCCAAAAAATAAAAAAGCCAGCAACTCTGCTGTATCTTCCCAGCGTTTGCAACGAAGTTGTTGATTACCTCTCGACTACTTTTGCGCGTCCGCAACCCTTTTCACCTGATCTTGTCGAGACGCTTACACAAACACACCCGCCCGATACACGCCACGCCAGCGCTACGACTTCTGTTGTTGGGGTAGAAGCCAACGGATATCTCGTAGACCGAGACGCTGAGGGGACAATATCTTCTCTTGCCGTTCTCCAACTCCAGACGAACATCGAGCGGGATCTGGCGGCTCTCGTCGAAGAAAGCCGCTCAAGGATCTTTGCTGGTAACCTGCAGGTCATCACACCGGCTCGGTGTGTCTTCGTCCTTTCTCCTTACCTATCGCAAGCCCGCCACGGCAACTCATTGTTGTGGGTTTGGTTTGATTTTGATGTTGTTCGCACTTACCTATGGGAAGGTGGGGCACTCATCGCAATCCATTCTTTTCCAAATTTAGGATTGATTTCCTTCGTGGAGACTTTGTCGAAAAAGCTTTTTCCGCAACTTGACGATGTGTTTTGGCATGATCAAACGTATCGGCCCAAAGGCGCAGCTGCGTCTTTAAGCGAAAGTGTGGCCACGAGCTTTGCGCAATGGATAGAGCAAAGTGTTCCCAACCTTATTCCAAAAGAGCATAATGGGCCCCTTGTGTTTGTTGCTCCGTCCGTTTTTTGGGAACGAGTGGGGACTATGGCACTTTCTCGTATTTCCGAGTATACGCTGTATACTCCTCGACGGCTTCTTGCCGCTTCTCCTGCTACCCATCACCTCCGTCATACATACACCCCGCTCTTTCAAGAACCCCCCCTTGCGCTTATAGCGCAGCTCAGTACAACTTCTTTGCTGTATGCCGCGTAAAGTAGACGGGATCACTGCTTCGACCCGCAAGACGGGTCCTGTGAGGCGTCTTGAGCCGCACCTCGCATCCCCCGCGGCGCCCAGAGGCTCCTTTGCGCCGCGCGCACCGCAATTCCGCTCACCAGCTTCTCCTTCAGCTTCTCACAAACCAAACAAAACAGTAGTCCGTGCGCCCAGTGACGCTTCTTCCTTCGGCCCTCCCTCTTTGTCGTCTCCGCAAGCGCGACCTTTTTCTCTGCCCGAGCGCGGCAAAGGGAAGGGCTGGCGGTTCTTAGCCATAGTCGTCGCTGTTTTTGTTGCCACAGTTGGGGGTTTGCATTTTTTGCATCGCGCATGGGTTTCCGTGACATTTGAAGACCAAATTCTGCAACAAACTCTCTCTCTTCCTGCGGCACTCAACGAACAATCAACCAAAACCATTCTTCAGCTAGTGCAAGCAGAAGTAACTACCGACACGGTTCTCGAAGCGCAGGGGACCACACACCAAGAATCTCCTGCGCGCGGCAAGATTGAAATTCGCAACTACTGGAGCAAAAACTCCCTGCCGCTTGTTCGTCGATCGCGATTTGAAGACCCAAACGGTACTGTTTTTCGGACCCAAGAATCTGTGGAAGTTCCCGGCTACTCGCAATCTGCAACGGGAGACATTGTGCCGGGAACCACTACTGTGGAAGTAGTTGCAGACAAGGCCGGTCCTATCGGCAACATCCAAAAGGGAACGCCGCTTTTGCTTCCCGCCTTTGAAGGCAAGCCTCAATATGACCGAATGGGCGCAATAGCCACAGAAGATTTTACCGGCGGATTTGCGGGAGAAGTTCCTCGTGTCAACGAGGAAGCGCTTGCCACTCTTATCGAAAGAGAAACTGCGAAGATACGCAAGCAAGCCTCTGAATTGCCAGAAGTAGCGCGATCCATTCCGCCGGGTTTTCGTCTGGCGCAGCAGGAGCCCAAGGTACGGCTTATCTCCCATTCTTTCCATCCGCTGAGTGGCGGGAGCGCTCGTGTGTCGCTTCGCTTTTCTGTTGAAGTATACGCGTTTGACCCTGTAGCAGTAGTTTCTGCGGCTTTTGCTTCCTCGCCTCCACAAACCAACATACTGCCGTCGTCGGTTGAAGTGATGATTAATGACGAAACAGTGACCGTAAGCGCTTTGGCCCGCGTGGCATTGAAGCCCGAAACTATAGCCGAAAAAACAGTAGGTCTTCTCAAGGAAGAAGCCGCAAGGCAGTTAAGCGCCCTTCCTTTTGCGCAGGAAACACGGGTAAGCATATTTCCTTTCTGGCGCCAGCGTCTGCCTGCTCGTTCTGAGCGAATCACCGTGACGGTAGTCTACATAACAGAAGATCAAAAGGGAGGGGGAGTTGACAATACTCCTTCTGTGCGTTAGTGTGTTACGCACAGCTCACTAAAGAGCTGGCGCTGTTAGTTATTATGCCTTCCCCCAACGAGCAACAAGCGGTCGACGGTGTGGTCGTCGAAGCGTTGCCGGATGGTTTATTTCGTGTGGAAGTCAAAGAGGGGGAGCCGCCAATCCTTGCGTATCTTGGGGGCAAGATGCGCTACCATAAGATCCGAGTTTTGGTTGGAGACAAAGTAAGCGTGGTCCTGGATCCCTATGGTGGTAGAGCACGGATCGTGCGGCGGCACCTCGAAAGATCTTGAGGGTCATTGGTTTGTTTACTCGTTTGTGTCGTGTTTTTATTATGAAGGTGAAATCTTCCGTTAAAAAACGAAGCCCCGATGATAAGATTGTCCGCCGCCGCGGACGCTTGTTTGTCATTAACAAGCGCAACCCCCGTCACAAACAAAGGCAAGGGTAAGGACGAGAAGCATAGGTATGCCAATGCGTGTTGCTGGAGTAACAATCCCTGACGGAAAGCGATTATTTGTCGCTTTGCGCCGCGTATACGGAATTGGGAAAGCGCGTGCGCTTGCGGCGCTCCATCAGGCCTCAGTGGATCCCTACAAGCGAGTGGAAGATCTTACTCCAGAAGAAGAAGCGGCTGTGCGCACAGCCGTTGAATCCTTTGCCCCTCTCGAGGGAGACCTCAAGCGTGAGATTTCTGCAAATATTCGCCGGCTTAAAGATACTCAATCGTATCGTGGCTTGCGCCATGCTCGAGGACTACCGGTACGCGGTCAGCGAACAAAGACAAACGCCCGCACCCGCAAGGGTCCGCGCAAGACAATGACCTCCGGTCGGCGTAAGGTTGAAAAGAAATAGCAGACTATATTTGTTGACGGTATGGGGAAAAAGCGCATCACACGCAAAGGAGCCGCTTCTGTAGATCAAGGGTTGCGCGCTCGCCTCCTCTCTCGGGCGTCAAAACTTCATTTGGACCGAGGGGTCCTTACCATAGTTGCCTCGTTCAACAACACAATTGTCTCGCTTGCCGACTTAGCAGGCAATGTTGTGGTGCAAGCATCAGCTGGATCGCTTGGATTCAAAGGAACCCGCAAGAGCACCCCGTACGCCGCAGCAAAGGCTGGCGAAGTAGTTGGGGAGCGGGCTAAACAAATGGGAGTAAAGGAAGTGAAGGTGATCATCAAAGGAGCCGGAGCAGGAAGAGAATCAGCGCTTCGTTCCTTTTTGGCGTTTGGGATAGATGTGGTAAGCATTGAAGACCGAACCCCAATTCCTCACAATGGCCCCCGCCCGCGAAAGCCACGCCGCGTGTAGGAGGGAAAAATCTTAAATGTAGTTTACTGTATGAAGTTAAGTCCTAAATTCAAAGTGTGCCGCCGCCTCGGCCCTTTTGTTTTGGAACAGTGTCAAACACCGCGCTTTGAGATATCCGCCTCCCGTAAGGGGGTGAAGGTGCGCAAACATGGAAGCGGACGCCCTTCCACCTACGGCTTGCAACTTCTGGAAAAACAACGCGTCCGCGTCTTTTATGGCGTCAGCGAGCGCCAATTGCGGGTGTACGTCCGCCGCGCACTGGCACAAAAGCAAGTGGTTCCTCTCAATGCTCTCTTAGATCAGCTGGAGCGTCGCCTGGATAATGTAGTGTATCGTGTCGGGTTGGCACCGACGCGCCGCGCCGCACGCCAAATGGTCTCCCACGGGCACATCACGGTGAATGGCAGGAAGGTAACCATTCCTTCCTATCAGATTACTCCGGGGGATGTGGTGAGTGTTCGACAGGGTAGTCGCGCTCGAACACTGTTCTCGCAAATCAAAGAAAATCCGCCAACCACCACTCCTCCCGCCTGGCTCCAGTTCGACTTCACCTCGCTTGAAGGAAGCGTAATAGGCGTGCCGACCCCTGAAGTGGTTGACCTGCCATTCCAATTGGGGCAAGTCATTGAGTTTTACAGTCGCTAAAATTATTAGCTCCATTCTCGTCGATTTCTTATGGATGTCACTATCACACTTCCTTCCCGCCCCCGTGTCGTTGAAGACAAAGGCGTCTTTGGCGTCTTTGAAATCGATAATCTCTACCCCGGCTACGGACA